>JAJZVJ010000001.1 GCA_021845705.1 bacterium | reverse complement strand
GGGCCTGCCCTGTCCGCCAAATTCGCGGTGGTCGGCGGTATTGCTTTCGACTCCCTGAACGAGCTCTATATAGCGGATGTGTACAATAAAAGGGTGCGCAAGGTCCTCGGCGGGACGGTCACCACCGTTGCCGGAGGGGGTACGCTCCTTTTGGATACCGCCCCGGCATTACAGCGGGATATAGGGTATGTGGACGGCGTGGCAGCCGGCAAAGACGGCAGCCTGTTCATTACCGACGGTTACAGCCTTTACCTGCTTGCTGGTAAAACGGGCCTGGTCAGCGCGTTGGTCTGGTCCGGCACCGGTATACCCTCCGGGTCGCCTATGCCGGCAGCCTTCGCGAATATTTTCTATGCCCAGGCTATCTGTCCGGATAAAGCGGGGAATCTGGTTTTCACGGGCAGCTCGGTGGTAAATAAAATGGCTTTTCCGGGAGTCGCGGTATCGTACGACGGCTCGGTAAAATTATATTCCGCTGATCCCAGCGTGGTAGTTTCCAGTATGCCTGCCGGTTCCCCGGCGGCCGTGGCTTTCGTTTCCGCCGCCGGCAGCAAAGGGTTGCTCCCCGCGGGGGCGGTATATTCCTTTGGAACATCAGGTGGAAGCCTTTCCCCTTATGGTTCCATAATCTTCAAGTATGACCCCAAGGTGGTTACCGATACCGGCACTTTGTCGGTCTATTCTTTTGACGGGGTTACTTTGAGTAGCTCTCCGGAGGTTTCCGGCCTCATAGGGCAGCGTATTCAGCCGGCGGGAACATTTATAGCTGCGGAGGTGCAGCGGATACCGTACCTGGCCGGTCTTTTTATGCAGGTGGTGGATTATCTTCCTCCGCACAGCGGGTTGGCCGTGGGGACGCCGGCTTTCGGTTCCTCCCCGGTTTTTGTGTCGTCGGCTACAGCTTTTACTATTACCTCGGCTGATGACCTTGTTAAAGCCGGTGATAATAAAGGGTTCGGGGTGGCAAGCGTTGTTGTTAATATAAGGAACAGCGGGGAACTTGTCAGGCAACTCGTTTTCAATGATACGGCGCCCGCGCCGGGGCAGATTTTTGTTTCAACTTTCAGCCTTGCCGGTAATAACTCCGGGACTTATAGCATTGAATACTATTCCACCGATACAGGCGGCAAGGCAGGTGTTGTCAGCACTATGACGGTAACTCTTGATAATAATGCCCCATCCGCCGAACTTTCCCCGGAGGGCCACGTTGTGTGGCAGGACACGGACACAGTTGGTTCGCTTACTGGATTTTATATTTCCATACTCTCCACGGATTCCGCTTCGGGTGTTGCGTCCGCCAGATATCTGGTGGATGTTGACCCCTTAAGCTGTAATATGAACGTGCCGTCTGTTTCTACAGCGCCGCCCGGAACATGTCTTAATCCCGTGTATGCCGCGCCTTTCCAGCTTGCCAAAGGCCGGCATCTTATATATGTCTCAGCCACGGATAACGTCGGTAACGGGAGCGGCTTCAGGCGCTATAGCGTGAATGTCGTCTCCTCCTGGTATGGAGACGCCGCCGCCTGGCCGTATTTTGAATATCAGGGCGGTTTCGGCGCTTCCGGTTCCGGCGTAGGGCAATTCAGCAGCCTGGGGAAGATAGATTTTGACGCCGCAGGCAATGTCTGGGCCGGGGACGGTGGACAACTGGGCAGGATACAGATTTTTGATCAGGGGGGGAACTATCTTAAAAGCTTTTCCTCCGATCTTACGGCTCTTGAGGACTTTTCTGTCTGCCCTGACGGCACATTCTGGGCGTTGGCACAAGTAACCGGCGGGTATTCTTTTGCCTTAAAGAAATTTTCCGCTTCCGGTGAGCTTCTTAAGGAGATGGATATCTCGGGGAATCCGCAGTTTTCCTATGCTTTCCCAAGGTTTGTGACGTGCGATAGAGAAAATAAGCCTTTTGTAGCCGCTAATACAATGCCCAGCGCTCAAATAATGGGTTTCGACAGCGCCGGGAATTATACAGGGAAGTTTCCGATCAATGTTTTGTATGCCTATTCCGGGCTTGCTTCTGACAGCGGGGGGAATCTGTTCACTGTTGATTATTCAGCCAGCCCTGACGTAAAGGTGAAAAAGTTTGACCCGGCAGGCAACCTGCTGGCAGATATCCCCGTCATTTCCAGTGCGCCGAATTCTATTTTTCTGGATACTTTCGGGAATATTTATCTTTCTAATTCCGCGAGTGCTTCAGTGGATATTTATACAAGTACCGGCGGAATTCTGGGAACATTCGGTGATCTTCCTGCCGGCCGGCAGATGGTCGTAATGGGGAACCCCGTATTTGCCGCAGTTCATCCTTATTCCGGCCGGGTGTATGCCGGTACGAAGAACGACATGAAAATATACGGTGCGGACCATACTCCGCCGCAGAGCGCGCCGCAGATAATCTCTCCGGTGACCGGGGCGGTGGTTTATTCCAGCGCGCCTCTGGTGCTTGGGCTGGCGGAAGCCGCGTCGCGGACGGATGTCTATGATGGAAGCACGCTTGTCGGGCGGGTCTGGGCTGACCGGACCGGCGGTTTTTCCCTGAACCTGTCCGGCTTAACCGCCGGTCCGCACCTGCTGCGCGTGGAGAATTCAGACTTGGCGGGCAATATGTCCCCGCCGGCCGCTTATCTTGGTATTACAGTTAAGCCAATGGCCCCACTCCTGTTCGGTTCAATGATCGCGGGCCCTGCCACCGGAGTTTTTGATACCAGCGCTACCGTTGTGGCGGATTTCGACGGGGATGGAAAGAAGGATGTGGTTGGTTTCAGTGAGGGCGGGAACTATACATTCTACAAAGGCAATAACGACGGAACATTCCAATACGTATATACCGTCCGGTTACCGGGTATGAATACGCAGTATTCCGGCGGAGACGATGCGGTGGCGGCTGATTTTAACGGTGATGGGCGGCTGGATATCATGGTATCCGTTTTTAACCCGCTTTACCCGTATTCGGCCGATGACCTTGTCTTTCTGGCCGGTAACGGCGACGGAACCTTTAAGGACCCGGTAACGCTGGGCCACCTAATAACTCACGCCTGGATAGGAGCGGGAGACATTAATAACGACGGTTATCCGGATATCGTGGGGGCGGCCGGAAGCGATATTAAAATATATTTCGGTGGTCCGGGCGGCTTCCTCGTTTCTGTTTCCACGCCTATTCCAACGGAACTGCCGCCCAGCAGCGGCGGAGGCGTAGTGGTGGCGGATATGGATAATGACGGAAAAAGCGATATTTTGTTCCGGAACGCCATATTGTATGGCGACGGCGCCGGCGGCTTCGGGCAGAAGATTATTTTGCCCTATTCCTACCAGTATACCGCTGATGTGAAGAAATTTCTTATTGCCGACTTCAACCAGGATGGACACAAGGATGCGGGGTTAGTGAGCGCAGAAGAGTTTAACGTATTTATGGCGACCGGCGCCAGGTCGTTCCAGAAGACCCAGACTATAACGGGGGCATACTATTACACAGGGGTCGCGGCGGATTTTAACCGGGATGGGATACACGACATAGCCCTTTCCCCTTACAGGCTACAGAATATTTATGTTCTGGCGGGCCGCGGTGACGGAACTTTTGACGCCCCTGTTCCGCTTCCCACCGGCGGCTACGTCCAGTACGGACATCTTTGCGGGACCATTTCCGCCGAGGATATAAACGCTGATGGGAAGATAGATATACTGCAGGCATCTTCCGATTTGGGACTGGCCGGCGGACGGAATATTGAAACATTCTTCTCGTTCCTTAATGCGGCAAACGCGCCCGATCTTACTCCGCCTTCCGCCGTTGTTTTGTCCGCAGGAAACACGGATGAGGGTGGTGTGTCTGTGTTCTGGACCGCCCCCGGTAACGACGGCGGCTCCGGGACTGCCTCCAGGTATGACCTTAGATATGGGGGCTCGGAAATTTTAAGCGATACGGCTTTTAATGCCGCTCAGCCGGCAAATATCGGGTCGTTGCCAAGGCCCGCCGGCTCCCAGGAACGGTTTACGCTTGCCGGATTGGCCGGAGGCACGTCATATTACTTTGCGCTCAAAACGTATGATGCCGCCGGGAACGTCTCCGCGCTATCCAATAGTCCTTTCGTATTCACGAAATATGTAGTGAAGACGACCAGCACAGTAGACGGAAACCCTGAAATAGGCATGGTTTCTCCGGTGCAGCCGTATATTACGCAGATAAGCACGGTTGCGGGCGCCGGGGCGGTGGCCATCGGCTCCGCCGCAGTACAGGGCCTTACTTTGGCGAGCAATATGTATGAAATAAAGCCCGACGGCGTTTATGATCCGCCGGCGGCGCTTATGTTCTATTACTCCACCGCCGCGCTGGCGGCCGCCGGGCTTACCGAGGCGGACGCGGTGGTTTATGAATATTTTACCGGCACCGGCTGGGTAGAACTGCCCGGCCAGGTACGGGACACGCTGAACCATAAGATTACCGTGCCGGTAACGCGCATAGCGTCGCTGTTCGGTATCTTCGGAGTGGTTAAAGACCGGACCGCCCCCGCCACGGTGTTTTCGGTCCAGGGCAGTTCCTGGGTTTCTTCCACCGGGTTTTATTTAAATGCCGGGTCCAGTGTTGCGTTGAGCGCCTCGGATCCGGTGGTGTACGGCACCTCTTCGGGCGTGGCTTTTACCGGGTTCCGGGTGGACGCTTCCAGCACAGCGCCGTTAGCGGCTTATGCCGGGCCGTTTACGCTTTCAACGGGGACGCATAGGCTTGAATTCCGCAGCGGCGACAAGGCGGGTAATATAGAAGAACCCAAAGCCGTTGAAGTTTCCGTGGATGGTTATGCGCCGACTGTCCTCTATGACGTTGCCGGTGCATCTTTTGCGGCCGGCGGCATTGTTTATGCCTCGGCCGGTTCCACCGTAACACTGGTTTCTTCCGATACGGGATCCGGGGTGAAAGAGTTGTTCTATACAGTTGACGGCAGTACCCATGCCGCGCTCTCGGGCGCAGCGGAGATATTCCTTTCTTCCGGCGGAGCGCATTCCCTGGGGTATTCTGCCGGGGATAATGTCGGCAATACGGGTGTGCCAGGCGCAGTATCCGTGTATGTAGACACTGCCGCGCCTGTAAGCGCGTTGCTGCTGAACGGAACCCCGGCCGGCACTGGCTGGTATACTTCCGTTACCGGAGTAATAATTATCTCCTCCGATGCCGGTTCCGGAGTCCGCAAAACGCTTTACAGTCTGGATGGTTCCAGTTTCGCGGTTTATAATTCCTCCTTCCCCGTTTTGGCCGAAGGCAGGCATACAATCGGGCACTATTCGGTAGATAATGTTTCCAATGCTGAAAAGATCAGTACGGCCGCCTTTGGTATTGATATTTCCACGCCTGTTGCCGGCTATTCCTATAACCCGGCTTCTAATTCCGAAGGCTGGAATAATGCCCCTGTGAACGTGGTTTTTGCGGGCACCGACGCGGTGTCGGGCGTTGCCTATTGCAGCTCCTCGTTCACCGTGAGCGGCGAGGGGCCGGGTATCCCCGTTTCGGGATATTGCGCCGACTACGCGGGGTGGACCTCCACTGTTTCTTTCCGTCTGAACATAGACACCACGCCGCCCGTGTCGGGCGCGGGGGTTGCGGCGGTGCCGGGCCAGAACGGCTGGTTCTTGTCGCCGGCCGCGGTGGCGCTTGCCTCCACTGATACCCTGAGCGGGGTTGGAGGACTTTATTATTCTATTGATGGTTCTTCTTTTACGCTTTATACCTCGTCTTTCGCGGTTCCCGGCGCGGGTGCGCATCCGCTGAAATATTACGCCGTGGATAAGGCGGGCAACAGAGAAGCCGAAAAAGAACTGGCGTTCAAACTGGACCTTAACGCGCCCCTGGCAGCGGCGGTTTCTACCCCGGCGGCGAATAGCTATGGCTGGAACAACAGCGCCGTGTCCGCTGTGTTCAGCGGGACGGATGCGGTCTCAGGGCTGGCGTATTGCACGCCTGTAAAAGTTGTAGGGACCGAGGGCTCCAGCCAGACCATATCCGGCTACTGCGCCGACTACGCCGGCTGGTCCTCCACGGCTGCGCTGGTGGTGAATATAGACACCACCGCGCCGAAAGCCGGGTATACCGCCCTGCCCGCGGCTAACGGGGCAGGCTGGAACAACAGCGACGTTACCCTGAAGTTTACCTGTGCTGATGATCTGTCCGGTGTGCGGAACTGCCCGGTGGATATAGTTCTTTCCGGAGAGGGCGTTGGTATTTCCACTTCCGCCAGTGTGTACGATTACGCGGATAATTTCACCGAAGCCGTGGCGGACGGGATAAAGATAGACAAAACCGCGCCTGTGAGTACCGCCGCGCTTTCCGGAGTTTCCCGCAACGGCTGGTATTCTTCGCCCGTAGAGGTTGTGCTGGCTTCCACAGATGCTCTTTCAGGCGTGGCCGCGGTTATGTACTCGCTGGACGGCGGGACATATACCGTTTATGGCGCACCATTGCAGGTGTCGACGGAAGGAGCGCATACGGTTAAGTATCACGCCGTGGATAAAGCGGGCAACGCGGAGGTTGAAAGATCAGTTGCGTTCAAACTTGATTCTTCCGCGCCTGCGGCCAGCTATTCGCTGGTTCCCGCGCCGAACGGGGCGGGATGGAACAACACCGCGGTGCAGGTGGTGTTCGCGGGGACCGACACGCTGTCGGGTATTGAGGCGTGCTCTTCCGCGACGCTGACGCTTGAAGGCGTGGCGCAGAGCGTTCCCGGCTGGTGCCGTGACGTTGCGGGGAATGTGGCCTACGCCACGGCGAAGGTTAATGTGGACCTGACAAAACCGGAAACTTCGGCCGCGCCTGAGCCGCCTGCCAACGGGTACGGCTGGAACAATGGCCCGGTGACGGTGAGTTTTGCCGGCAGTGACGCCTTGTCCGGGCTTGATTTCTGCGAACCGCAAAAAACCGTGTCCGTGCAAGGGTCCAGTATTGCGGTCAGCGGCTACTGCCGGGACAAAGCTGCAAATTCCTCTATGGCCACGGTAACGGTGAGCATAGACACCACCGCGCCGGAGCTGGCTTATTCGCTGAAGCCGGCTCCCAATGCCGCGGGGTGGAACAACGGGGACGTGGCCGTTAAGTTCGTATGCAGCGATGCGCTCTCGGGCATTAAATCCTGTCCGGAGGATGTTATTCTTGCCGGCGAGGGCGTCGGTGTTTCCACAACAGCCGCTGCCAGCGACCTGGCCGGGAACCTGGCGCAGCTCACGGCGCGCGCGAACATAGACAGAACACCGCCGCGGATAGTCATCTCCTCGCCGGTTGCCGGGAATGTGTTTGTGGCCGCGCGGAACAAGATACAGCCTTTCTTTACTGTAAGCGACAATCTTGACCCGGCCCCGGCCATGCAGGCTTTCCTCGTCGAGACCGAGGACAAAGGCAGCCCGCGCGGCTCGCGGCCCGACAGGATAGCCGTAACCTCCGGCCAGTCCCTGGAGCCGCTTGATATAGACGACGGTATGTGGCAGTTGATGGTGAACGCAACGGACTTTGCGCTTAACACAAGTTCCGCCGTGGGCGGCGCGTTCGAGGTGGTGCACGACGTCAGGCAGCCCGCAAGCGCGCTCTCGGTGGCCGGGACGCATTACGACAGCAACGGCACGACGTATCTTAAGGGCGATTCCGTGCTGGATCTTGCCAGCCTGGACGACCTGGTGGCGGCGGGCGACGGCATAGGGCTGGGCGTCAAGGCGCAGAATGTCGGCATTGTGGCCGGCAGTTCTGTAGCGGCCAGCGCCAGGTTTGACAATCCGCAGCCCAGACAGGGGGGAGCGTTCGTGTCCACGTTCACGTTCGCCTCCGCGTTTACCCTGCCGGACGGCAGGTATTACCTGGACTACAATGCCGTGGACGTGCTTGGCAACACGGAAACCGTCCGGCGCAGCGCCATAGCGCTGGACAATACCGCGCCGGAGACTTCCGCGCAGCTTGCGGGCGCCACCGGCGATAATGGCTGGTATGTTTCCACCGTTACTATAAACCTGTCCGCAGTGGATGAATTGTCAGGCGTGTCGGCCATCTACTACCGGGTTGACGGCGCCGCCGGTGACGCCTTTGCGCAATACGCGGGTGCCTTCAGCGTGCCTGCCGAGGGGCAGCATACGCTTTGGTATTACGCCAGTGACAACCTTGGCAATACCAAGGCGCCGCAGAGCCTGGCGTTCAAGCTGGACCTCACCGCGCCGTCGGTGTCCGATGCCGTAATCCCCGCTGCCAACCGGTACGGGTGGCATAACGGGGCGGCGGCGGTGGTCTTCACCGGCACCGACACCATCTCCGGCCTGGCTTACTGCGAGCCGCCCAAAACTATAGATGTTGAAGGCAAGGACATAGCGGTTTCCGGCTATTGCCGCGACTACGCTGGCCTTTCCAGCACGGTTACGGCGCATTTCAGCATAGACCTTACCAGCCCGACGGTGAGCATAGCGCGCGTGCCGCTTGCCAACACTTACGGCTGGAACAATACGGATGTCACAGCCTCCTATACCTGCGCCGACGCGCTCTCCGGCGTCAGGCTGTGCCCGCCCGAAGTGGTTTTTAGTGCCGAAGGCTACGGCGAGGGCGCAATGGGCAACGCCATGGACTACGCTGATAACAGTTCAAGCGCTTCCATAGGCGGCATAAACATAGACAAGACCGCGCCTGATAGTTTGCTTTCCGTGTCCGGTGACGATTGGAAGAATGGCGGGAAGGAATACCTGAGCCTGCGCTCGTTTATTGCGCTCACGGCCTCCGACCCTGTTTCCAGCGGCGCCGCCAGCGGGGTTAATGCAATTGAGTATTACATGGATGCCGTGCCGTTCAGCGTATATCCCTCGTCGTTCAACCTCCCGGAAGGCATCCACAACGTTGCTTACCGCGCCGGAGACAAGGCGGGCAACATAGAGGCGTCAAGGTCAGCGCAATTCTACGTGGACGGCAGCGCGCCTGCAAGCGAACTATCCATATCCGGTGACAGGTACAGCGGCGGTAAGGTTTACATCAGTACGCGCTCGCGGGTGCTGATAACCGCCGAGGACCCTGTTGTAAACCAGGTCGCCTCCGGCGTGCGCTATACGAAATACTCCATTGACGGCGGCGCGTACGCGGACTACGCGGCCTTCACATTGCCCGCCGAAGGCAAGCGCGCGGTGTCGTTCTACTCGGCCGACCAGGTTGCCAACACGGAAGCGGCAAAGACCTCCGAGCTTTGGGTGGACGCCACGCCGCCGGGAACGGACCTCTCCATAAGCGGCGCCCGCTACGACGCCGACGGGCTTATCTATATAACGAGGAACTCGGGCGTAGTCCTTACCGCCGCCGACCCCGCAAGCAACGACACGGCCTCGGGCGTGCTGCTGACCAAGTACCGGGTTGACGGCGGCGACTGGCAGATCTACGCGGGCAGCTTCACCATAACGGCGGAAGGCAGGCACACGCTGGAATACTACAGCCTGGACCGTGTGAATAATGCGGAGCAGTTAAAGACCGCGCAGCTCGCCGTGGACAACACGCCGCCCGCCACGTCCATAACCCTGGGCGGGCCCAGGTTCCAGGCTTTCGGCCTGCCGGTGCTTACGCCGGAGACGCCGTTAACCCTTGCCGCCGGGGATGTGGTTTCGGCGGGAGTAGCTTCCGGGCTTAAACAAATATTCTACCAGCCAGTGAACGTGGCCACGGGCCAGTCCGCGGTGTACAGCTATACGCAGCCCTTCACCCTGCCGCAGGGCACCTGGGACATCCGTTACTGGTCGGTGGATAACCTGGGCAACATAGAGACATATAAGCAGGCGCGGCTGGCGGTGAGCACGCTGCAGAACGACGCGCTGGACGCCGTGGCCGGGCTTGCCATGTCGGGCACGGCGGATATCTCGGGCGCGGTTAATTCCAATTCCGAAGCGGCGCTCTCGGGGAACACGCGCATACTGGGTGACGTCTACGCCTCCACTATCACGCTTAAGGGCAAAGCGCAGATAACCGGCCAGGCGGTCAACGGCGCGGCCCAATTGCAGCCCGAGCCTGTTTCTCTGGGCGCCATTCAGGAGGGCGCGGGCAATACGCCTCCCGCCGGCTATCTTGTGGACGGGAAATTGGCGGTAAGTTCCAAAGCCGTGCTTACGTTGTCCACCGGGACTTACTACTTTAAAGGCATCGAACTTTCCGGCGGGGCCGACGTAAAGATAGACGGAAAAGTAGACATACTTGTATCGGGAGATATCAACATGAACGGCGGCAGTTCGTTTAATGCCGCCGGCGCGGCTTCCAGCCTGAACATTTTTGTTAAAACTTCCTCTACTATCACGTTTACAGGGGGGGCAAACCTGGTTGCAACGGTCTACGCCCCGTACGCGGACATGAAGCTGGGCGGCAACGCGCTGCTGGGCGGGCATTATTTCGTAAGGGCCGCCGCCGTCAGCGGCATGGGCAATATTATGCAGTCCGGGGAGGCTCTGCCCGCGGCTGCCGGGCGGCCGGGCGGCGGCATAAAGACCAGGGCGGCGGCTATGCCCTCCGGCGGTTCCGGGGTTCTCGCCGGGCCCGACCCGGCGTTCAGGCTGGGCGAGGTTTACGTGTTCCCTAACCCGGCCAAAGGCGCGGACGTGCCCGCGTTCCATATAGAATGCGGCCTGGCCTACAGCGTGGACATAAAAATATACACCATAAGCGGCAGGCTTGCGCACGAGCATACGCTTATGGGGCCGCCGCTTGAGCTGGACGACGGCAACGGCTTAAGCTACGCCTACGAATACGCCTGGCGCGGCCATATCCCCAGCGGGGTTTACCTTTACTACATAGAGGCTAAAAAGGACGGGCGGAAGCTGAAAAAAACCGGCAAGTTCGCGGTGGTCCGTTAAGGGGGGGATCATGAAAACTAAAATTAACCCTCATGAGATGCTGAACCGCATTGTTTACCTGCTTTCAAGGCCCTGGGTGCTGGGCGCGGCGCTTGTTTTTGTGTTTACCCCGTCGGTAAAGCTAAGCCAGGCGCTTGAAAGCGGCGCGGAGTTCCTGCGCATAGACACGGACGCGCGGGCGGGGGCCATGTCGTCGGCGGGGGCGGCTTCCGCTGTCGGGATAAGCGCCATTTCGTATAACCCGGCCGGGCTCGCCTCAATGGAGCGCGGCGAGGCCGCCTTAAGCCACAGCGCCCTGTATCTTGGCACGGCGTACGATTTTGTGGGCGCGGGGTTCGCCCTGCCCGGTTCCGCCAAGTGGAAACTGGGCCTAAGTTTCGCCCGGCTGTCGAGCGGCGAAATGGAAGGCCGCACGGCTGCAAGGGGCATAACCGGCGGCTATTCCGCCTACGACCAGGCGGCCGGCCTTGCGCTGGCCAAACAATACGGCAGGTACAGCGTGGGCGGGGCGGTGAAGTACATAGAAAGTTCTATTGCGGGCGTAAAAGGGACGGGTTACGCGGTGGACCTGGGCGTAAAACGCGGCTTTAGGGGGCTACCGGTGTCCGTGGGTGTTGCCGTGCAGAACCTGGGCACGGGGATAAAATATATTTCCCAGCGCGACCAACTGCCTTTAAGCGTAAGCGCCGGCATAATGTTCACGCCTGTTGCGGGCTTTATGCTGAACCTGGACGCGCGGCGCTATGTGTACGACAAACACACCGCCTACAGCCTGGGCACGGAGTACGCCCTTTTCGGCGGGCCGGGTACCATGAGCGGCCTTTCCCTGCGCGGCGGCGTGAACGGCGGTTCCGGCCAAAGCGCCGCGGGCGCGTTCAGCGCGGGGGCGGGTATAAAAGTAATGAACGCGGACCTGGACTACGCCATGTCCCCGGAAGGCAGCCTGGGAAGCGTGCAGCGCATAACGCTGAAGAAGAAGTTCTAATTTTACCAGACAATTTGCGGCCTCTTTAAGCAGCGTCAACCGCGGGAAAACCGAAGTAAACTTTAAACGTCGGTCAATTTGCGGCCTTGCGGCAGAAAACTGCTTTCGGCCTCCCGCCACTATGTGGTATGGCCTTGACAAGTCAAGATATTCACGTATAATATTAACGGAGCCGTCGATGCCTCCTGTTGTGTTTTGTATGAAGTAGGACTTAGGACCTATTGCCTTCTGGGGCTTAAGGCCTTTGATTAATGTCAAACAATAGGCGAAAATATTAGTATGAAACGGGCATTTTTAATATTCGCGGCGCTGTCCGCAATGGCGGTGGGCTTAAACGCCCAGGACGCTTCTTTCGACAGCCTCATGTCAAACCTGCCGCGCCCGGCGGCTTCCCCCGCCGTGCCCGCCCCGGCCCCCGCCGCGGAGCGCGACTGGCTGGTGATGGTTTTTATAAACGGCGTCAACGACCTTGGCATACTTGGCTACGCAAACAAAGATATAAATGAAATGGAGCAGGTCGGTTCCTCGGACCGCATGGCTGTGGTGGTGGAATACGGCGTGCTTGGGATAGACGATCCCTCCGGCCGCAACCTGCAGTTCCCGCGCGGGGCTAAAACCCTGTTCGTTACCAGGGATTCCGACACTTCCAGGATAAGTTCCCCGGTCATTTATTCATCCAACGATTCCGATATGGGCAGCGCGGCCAATCTGGTGCGCTTCGTAAAGCGGGCTGTACGCAAATACCCGGCAAAAAAAACGGCTATCGTACTTTGGAACCACGGCGACGGCAGGCTGGGCATTTCTTTCGACGATGTGAGCAAGAACTATATGGAAGTGGACCAGCTGGGCGCCGCCCTGGCGCAGATAAAGCAGGTCCTTGGCCGCAAGATAGACGTTTTCGCCACCGACGCGTGCCTTATGCAGATGGCCAGCGTAGTTTACGAACTAAAAGATTCCGCTTCGGTCATAGTCGGCTCCGAGGAATCCATCCCGGACGACGGTTATCCTTACAACACGCTCCTGGGCCGGCTTTCCGCTAACCCGGGGATGAACGCGGAAGCTCTTGGCGGCGCTATGGTGGACGCTTATGGCGCCAGCTACCGGGCCGACGCTACGCTTTCCGCCGTCAGGACCTCGGCTATGCCGGGGTTCGTGAGCGCTCTTGATAACTGGGTTTCGGCCGTAAAAGCCGATAAAAAAGCCTTGTCGGCGGCCGCGAACGCCGGCCTTGTCTCTTCCACTTCCAGGTTCGCGCAGGAAGAGTCTAAAGACCTGGAAGACTACGTTGACCGCGTGGACGCGGCGTTGGCCGCCAGCCAGCCGGTCAAGAGCGCCGGTGAGGATCTAAAGGATTATATTTCAACCAAGCTCGTCATACTCAACGCGGTAAAACAGCCGGTGCAGAAAAGCTATACGCGGGCGAACGGCCTGGCCATCTATGTGCCCGACCAGCGCTACAATTCCGCTAATTACGAGAGACTGGCTTTTTCCAACGATTCACAGTGGGGAAGTTTCCTGCTGGCTATAATGAGCGAGAGGCTTAAGTGATATGACTTCCGCGCCCGCCAGAATACTGCGCCTGTCCGCCATAGCGGCCGGGCTGCTGCTTGGCGCCCTTAACGCCGGGGCCGGGCAGGTGCAGGAGCGTCTTGCGGCCTACGACGCCGCCATTTCAAGCGGCGACCCCGCGGCCGCCGCGGATTTTTTGAACGATAACGAAGCCCGCGGCCTCGCGGAGGCGGACGCCCGGAAAGGCGCCGTTCTGCTTGGCAAAGCCGAAGCGCTTAAAGACCTTAAAGAACTGCTGGCCCTGCCCTGGGACGATTCTAAAGCAAACCTGCTCAACCAGTCCCTCTCTATAAGGATAGACGCGGACAAGCCCCTGGCCAGGATGGGCGTAGGCCCCGCGCCGGAAAAGCTCTTTGACTGGCTTGCCAGGTACCAGCCCTCTTACCCGGAGACCAAAAAAGCGGTCATAAGGAAAGCCATAAGGGAATGGGACGTGGTTTTTGGGACTATGACCAGCACGCGCGCGCTGAGCTGGGGCCAGGCGGATATGCGCTCGGGCCAGGCCGTTAACGTCACCAAGGCCGCCTGGGCGGGGATGGTGATACGCGAGCGCAACGCCGTGATAGAAAAAATAATAGAGGTTAACCCCCAGTTCCTTTTTTACAGCGATGAAAAGCTCTCGGCGGCCAGGGACCAGGTGGCCGTGGACGTGGCCGTGCGGGCGGTCATCAATTCCGGGGCGCTTTCGCCCTCGCAGCTGGCCCAGCTTTCCGGCAAAAGTTTCGAAGACAAGATCTACCTGCTTGGCAACTTTTTCGACGGCAGCAATATTAACGTGAGCCCGGACCTGAAGGCCAAGATAAACGCGGCCCGCGGCTCGCTGCCGCAGGAGGTGCTGCCCGCCCAGCAGCGCGAACTCCTGGGGAGCATGCTTAATACCGCCGCGGCCCGTGAGCTGGCCGGGACCAAAGCCGGGGACCGCGCCCTGGCCGCCTTCCCCGGAGGGCTCAGGATAAAAATAGCCCCGCTGAGCGGCGGGTATTCCCGCTACGACGCCGCTTCGGGCGCCATAATACTCGACTCCGAAACTATACAGCAGTATATGCGCATGAAAGGCTACACCGCCGCCTCGCTTATGGGCAGCCCCGCGCAGGTGGGAGAGATAGCCAAGTATATGTCCCCTGCCGTGGTTTACGAGGCGGGGCACAAAATGCAGGCGGACTGGGCCGCCAGCCGGAACGTCTACAAGCCGCATGTGCAGGAAGACGAGATTGAGGCTATGTCGCTGGAAGGGCTTTACACTACGGAGAAGATCCGCAAGGACGCGGAATTTAATCGTATACTTACCTCAAGCAGAGATTTTTCCTCCTATGCTTCCAAAAAACTTGAGATCGGAACCGAGTTCGAGCTGAGCGGTTCTAAAAAATTCGCCACTACTGTGCGTCAGCGTTACTTCTCCGGCCTTCCATCTATCGATTCCGCCGCTTCCCAGGTTTTAGGAGCCGTTACCGCGGAACTGGATCGCCGTGACGTAATGCCTGCCGCGGAGAAAGCGGAGCTGGATTCCACCGGCCTTAACCTGTCCGACGCGCTTGAGATGTCCCCGGACGAACTGGCCGGCTCCGTGGGAGAAATCCAGACCCCCGTTCTTGCTAAAATACAGACGGACCTTTCCAAACTTGGCGTTTATAAAAGCCGCTACAGCGCCTCGGACAGGGAAGGGCGCAAAGCTCTTAAATCAATGGAGGCCGGCGCTGCAGCCAAACCCGGGGCGCCGCCAGCTATATGAAAAACATGATTTTTACGGTCTCGGTCCTTGCTCTTATGGCCTCCGCCGCCTGCGCCGGGCCGCAGGCTAAAACCCGCGGGGGTCAGTTCAAGAATTATGTCATGGATAATAATTATTTTTCCTGCAGCGTCCCGGTTTCCTGGAGCCTGGAGAGGGATAAAGACAAAGATGAGGAATATAAGATCTACGAAATAGAGCTTCTTTCACCTAAAGCCGAAAAAGCTCCTGTCTCGATATTCGTTTCTTATTACGCAAAGGATAATGAGGATTTTAACGGACCTGATGATTTTATACACCGCAACTCCAGGAATGTTGCGGGAGAAACAAAAACAGCGCGGGAACTCTTTGAGCCCGCAAAAAAAATTACTTTAGGCGGCCGCAAAGGCGTGATACTTTCGCGCGAGAGGATGGTTTTTCTCCACCCTGAGAGCAAGTCTGATGACAGCGTTCAGCTAAAAGAGAAACTTTATGTGCTGCCGGCTAAAGAAGGCTTTTATGTGCTGAATTTTAGCGCGCCAAAAACGGCCTTTATAGAGAACCTGCCCGTCTTTGAAAAAGTAGCTAAAAGTTTTAAGGGCAAGCCGTAAGCTCCCCCCCGGGCCCATAAAAAACCGCGCCGCAAGCGCGGTTTTTTTATCTCTCGGTATTCCCAGGTAACCGCAGGTTTTGCCTGCCTTGCGGTTTATGGTGTAAACTTTAAATTATGAAGCCACGGTTTTTAGACGCGCACGACCATCTGCAGGGTTATGGTTCTAAAACGGAAGCCGCCGCGGCTTTGCGCCTGGCAGCGGAGGCCGGGGTGGGGCTTATGCTCTGCAACGGGACCAGCCCGGCCGACTGGGAAGCGGTATTTGAGCTGGCGGTCGGGAACAAAAGCGTCATTCCCTGTTTCGGCCTTCACCCCTGGTTCATAAAAGAGGGCCCGCCCGGCTGGCTTGAGGAACTTGAGCTCTTTCTTGTGCGCGTCCCCTCCTGCGTAGGGGAGATAGGCCTGGATGGCGGTAAGAACGCCACCGACCTGGCCCGGCAGGAAGGTGTTTTTACCGTCCAGCTGCGTCTGGCTAAAAAGCTGGACCGCCCCGCCTGCCTGCACTGCGTAAAAGCCTGGGGCAGGCTGCCCGCAATATTAAAAGAGGAGAAGCCCGGCCCTTTTCTGCTTCATTCCTACGGCGGGCCCGCGGAGCTGGTGGCGGAGCTGGCTTCCCTGGGGGCTTATTTTTCTTTCAGCGGCGCCATAATGGACGCTAAAAGGGAAAAACTCCGCCGCGCCCTGCCGGCCGTCCCGCCCGAAAGGCTGCTTTTTGAGACCGAGGCGCCGGCGGCCGACGCTCCGGGTTGGCGCGCCGGGCCCGCCGGCATTGTGGAGGTGGTTTCAGCCGCCGCGCAGATACTTGGCCGGCCGGTAGAAGAACTCGCGGAACTTTCCTGGACTAACGGGGTTAAATTCATCTCGCCCGTTTCCGCGGCGCCTATTTTTCCTCTACCCAGGAAAGAATAGCCGGTATCACCGAAGGCGTTTTGAACATATTCACCCCGTGGCCGCCCTCGGCTTCCAGGGAATGCGCCGGCAGGCCTTTTTTCATCGCCTCGCTGTTAAGCAGCTGCACGCTCTGCCACGCGTAGCCGTCCTCGCGGGCCGCTACGCTCAGTACGCGGAAAGACCTTGGCCGGGTAAAATAATCTTCCGTTTTTACCCCGGCGTATTCCAGCCCGGGGGAAAGCAGCACCAGGGCCGCGGGTTTTATGGCCCCTTCCGAAGCCGCCTTCAGGGAGAGGTTGGCGCCGACGCTGGCGCCGCAGAAGACCATTTTTTGGGGTGAGACCCCGCGCTTTTTAAGCCAGGCCGCCCCCGCTTCTATATCCAGTGAGAGGCGGTTCCAGTCCGCTTCCGAGAAATACAGGTATTTAACTTTTTTGCCGCCGCAGGTGCTGCTGTTGCCATGGCCCCGCAGGTCAAGCGAGAGGTAGCCGTAGCCCGCGCTTGCAAGTTCTTTCTGGAAACTTCCCCACTCGTTCTTATCGGAGCCCAGCCCGTGCGCGTTCAGGAAAATATACGAGCCGGAAGAGGGAGCCAGGTAAAAAGCCTCCAGCAGGCAGCCGTCTTTGGTCGTGATGTGCACGGTTTTCTGGCCGGCCTGCGCCGTGGCGAAGGCCAAAACCGGGAAAGCCGCCGCGAAAACTAATTTGAATAAGCGCATTTATCCCCCTGAAAATTCTATCCGCACGCCTCGGCGTCCTGCCTGTCGGCGTCCCGGTCCTTGCCGCCGAACGACAGGACCAGGTTCATTACTACCGCCAGCACCGTGCCGAAGGCTATGCCGGCTATATTCATCCCGCCGGCCGTAAAGCCTTTTACGCCCAGGCCCGTGGAGATTATTATGGAAGAGCCCGCTATTATAAGGTTCTTATGGGAACAGAAGTCCACTTTGGCGTCCAGCCAGATCTTTATGCCCATTATAGCTATCAGACCGTACAGTATAACGGTCACGCCGCCAAGCACCGGGGCGGGGATGGACTGTATCACCGCGCCGAACTTGGGGCAGAGGCCCAGCAGCAGCGCTATGCAGGCCGCAGCGATGAAATTGTAAACGCTGAACACGCGGGTGATGGCCATTACGCCCATGTTCTCGGCATAGGTGGTCTGCGGGGTTCCGCCGCCCATGGCGGAGACGAAGGTGGCCACGGCGTCGCCGAGGTAAGCCCGCCCCAGGTGCGGGTTCAGGTCCCGCTTCATAAAGCCGGAGATGGCCTCTATATGGCCCTTGTTCTCCGCCACCAGCACCACGAAGACCGGCGCTATTACCAGAATAGCTTTAAAACTGAACACCGGCGCCACAAAAGGCGGCAGGCCGGCCCAGGGCGCCTGCCTTATAGCTTCCAGGCTGGCCAGGTCCACTATGCCCAGGGCCAGGGAAAGAACGTAGCCGGCCACAACGCCTGTGAGTATAGGCAGCAGGCGCATGAAACCTTTTAAATAGATAGAGACAGAAGCCGCCACCACGAAAGTAACGCAAGCCACCAGCAGCCTCAGCGCGTCGCCGTGGGTCTGCAGACTGAAGTCCTGGTTGAAGAAATTGGCCACGGCGGAAGAAGAGAGGTTCAGGCCTATCAGGGCGACCACCGCCCCGGTCACCACCGGCGGCATAAGCCTGTCCACCCATTTGGGCCCGTATTTCATGGTGACCGCGGCGGCTACCGCGTAAAGCGCCGCGGCCCCGGCTATGCCGGACAGGGCGTAGGGGATATTCTCCGCCATCCCGCCCGTCACCGCCAGTACCGGCCCGATAAAGGCGAAAGAGGAACCCAGGTAGCTCGGGACCTTGGCCCTGGTTATGGCGATAAAAATAAGGGTGCCGGCGCCCGAGAAAAAAATAGCGGTCTGCGGGTTAAAGCCCATCAGTATGGGGGCGAGCACCGTGGCCCCGAACATGGCCACCACGTGCTGCATCCCCATCGGGATCAGCCTGGAAAGCGGAAGTTTATCTTCAGGGTAATATAATTTCTGCATCCGTACTCCTATAAGTGCAATACTATTATTAATAGGGGCAAAGGTAAAGGGGGGTTGACTCGGCGCTTAAAGTTTTTTAACTTCTCTTTGGGGGGACGCTTTCCGGGAATGAAGGCGCGCCGCGCGCGTATCCCTTAAAATATTCTACAGACGGTCAACGAGGTTTATGAAAAACATTTATATCCGCTTGCATATCTGTTTCTGCGCGGCTTTCTGCGCCGCGCTGCTGGCGCCGGCCGCGCGCGCGGAAGACTGGAAGTTCAGTTCCTCCTTCAATTACGACACCGGGAAATACGGCGGCACGGACCGCACCGATTCCATCTATATCCCGTTCACGCTTAAACGCTATTACAGCGAGGGGGACATAGCCGTAACCGTGCCGTTATTGCGCCAAAGCTCCACGGGCCAGGTGATCCGGGTAGGCGGCAGCCCCATGCGCATGACCAAAGGCGGAGGCGGAGCGGTTAGCACGTCGGAATCCGGACTTGGCGATATTCTGGTGCGCGGCACGTTCATTGTCGCCAACGAGGGCCCGCGTTCATGCGACCTTTCCTTTGCCGGCCTGCTTAAGCTGCCCACCGCCAATAAGAATAAAGGTCTCGGCACGGGCGAGCTGGACGAAGGGGCGGGGTTGGAGTTCGCCAAGAACGTGTCGCCAGGCTGGACGGTGCTGGCCGACGGTTATTACACCATAATCGGGGATCCGGCCGGTGTGGACTTCAATAACCAGCTCTCCCTGGATATGGGCTTCTCCCGCAAGCTGTCCGGAGACCTCTGGCTGACCGCGCTTTACGAAACGCGCAGCGCCCTGCTCGACGGCAACTCCGATCCGAGGGACCTCAGCGGCACGCTGGATTATAGTTCTTCTGACGGCAATCACTATTTCGGCGGGCTGCTTCTCGGTCTTTCCGACGGCAGCCCGGATCTGGGCCTGAGCGCGGGCCTGAGCCGGCGGTTTTAAGTTAAAAAAAGCGGGGGGAGGAGGAATAAATGAAAAACAATGGAATGCGGCTGTTACTTGCGGGTCTTTTTCTGTGCGCGGCCATGCCGGTGCTGGCGCAGCAGAAATCGTCAGAAGAGAAGAAACTGGACAAAGCCTCGGTAGAGCTGGATAAAGAAGCCGGCAAGCCCGAAGCCGCCAAGACGGTGACGGACAAAATAAAGGCGGAGTTCGGGGTGGACGACGCCCGCGTGCAGGGGCTGCGCGACCAGAAAATGGGCTACGGGGAGGTCTCCATAGTGCTGTCTCTGGCCCAGGGGATGCCTGGCGGGATCACCGACGCCAATGTGCAGAAGGTGATGGCGCTGCGCCAGGGACCGCCCGTGATGGGCTGGGGCGAAATTGCCAAGGAACTGGGGTTCAAGCTTGGTCCGGCCGTAAGCAAGGTGAAGAAAATAACGGCCGCCGCACATAGACAGCGGAACGCGGGCAAGATGGGGAAAAGCGGGAAGGCCGGAAAATCCGGCAAAATGGAAAAAATGGAAATGCCGGAAAAACATGAAATGATGGACAGGCCGGAGAAGGGCGGCCGTCCCGAAACGTCCGGCAGGCACTGACGGGCGCGGTAAAAAACGTTCCACCGCGCAGTTCGACGGCCCCGGCGCGGGACTACCCGCGCCGGGGCGATCAACCCTGTAGCGGCTTATTTTTTAAAGTAATGCTTGAGGGTGAGCAGCGGGTGGCGCAGCGGCATACGGGGGCCGGCGTACTTCATAACGTCCTTCATAAGCGCGCGTTTTTCCGGGAGATAGCAGTGGGTGGCGCAGTTCTTGCAGGCGGGTTTGGGGTGATGCGGACATTTCTGCAGGCGCAGGGCGGCGTAGGAGAGCAGTCCGGAGCAGGCCGCGCAAAGGGCTTTCCCGCCGTGCTTGTCCCGGCAGTAGATCCCCAGCATTATTTCGATGGTCGCCAGTTCTTCCTTTGTCTCTTTTTCCATTCTTTTATTATACGTAAAAAGAGCGGACCGGTTTTTGACTAAGGGGGCGGCATATCCTAGAATCTAGGGATGACCGGAAAAGACCAAAGGCGCGCTCCCAGGCATAAGCACGACTCGGTGATAGAGATCTTCGACGTAGAGGGGAAAGTGGCGGCCACGGGCCGGCTTAAGGATTTTTCTTCGGTGGGCGCTTCTTTTATAGTGGGGGACCCCGTAGTAATGCCGGATAAGTTCCGCGCGCGGCTGCGGTTCCTGGACAAAGGCGTTATCGAGGTAGAGGCGCGCGTGGTCAGGATCATCCGGGAAAAAAACTCGATTCACTACGGCATAAAGTTCGACACCTGCAAGACAGTCTACCCCACCGGCGAAAGAAAAGACCACTGGCGGTAAAACGGGAAGCCCCGCGCGGTCCCCTCCGGGGCTGCCGCGGCGGCTCCGTAATACTTTATGGATAAAGCCATTATAGCCAGGGAGATCCTGCTTCTTGAAGCTTTTGAGGAGGCGCGGGCCTCCGCCGCAAAGGCGGGGATAGAAATAATCCCGCTCAAGGGCGCCGCCCTGCTCGAGCTTGGCATATACAAAATAGGCGAGCGCGGGATGAGCGACGCGGACGTGCTGGTGCGCCCTGAAGAACTGGCCGCTTTCGAGGGAATACTTGCCGGCCTGGGCTACCAGCCCATGCCCAACAGCGCGGACGCCTGGCTCCGCCCCGGCGCGAACAGCGCCCCCCCGGTAATATTGGACCTGCACACCGGCCTCTGGCATATAAAAAATACCGACGAGCTGTTCGACTGGGGCCTTGAGCCGGCTCCCGGCGGCCTCTCACTCGGCCTGGAGGACCTTTTTTTGCACGCGGCGGCGCACCCGCTGCTGCACCACGGCGAACTGACCCCGCGCGCGCTTGAAGACTGCGCGCGCATAGCCCTCTCCGCTCCGGGAGACGGGGAAAAATTCTGGGCTTTGGCGGCTCGTAAGGCGGGGGTTTATGGTATGCGGCCCGTGATCTGGCCGGTGGTCAGGCGCCTGGCCCGCGGTCCGCTGGCCATTCCCGAAAGCGCGCTGGCCGCCCTGGCCCCGCGCGGCCTGGAAAAAGTAAAGGCGGCCTTCTTCGAGAGAGCCGCCAGGGAACATTCGGTGCTGCTGGAATACCTGCTGCCGGTGCTGCACCGGCCGGTCCTGCTGCTGAAATACGCGGTGCCGGAGAAACGCTTCATGCTGCGCCGCTACGGCGCGGCTTCCGCGGCGGCCTACCTGCTGCGTCCCCTAAGGCTGCTTATCTCCATCCTGCGGCGTTAGCGGTCCGCTGAAAAAGCCCTGGACCGTTACCCGCGCACCAGCGTGACCATTTTTAAAATATTCGTAAGCCGTTCAAGCCCCGGCGGTCTTATCACAAAATCGAAAGCCCCTTCCCTGACGGCCTTGGCGGCCATATCCGCGTTGTCCAGGCCGGTGATCAGGATAACGCAGGCGTCCTTGTTTTTTTCCCTGGCCTTGAAAGAGAATTCCAGGCCGCTGGCGCCGCGCAGGTAAATATCGGTTATAACTATATCGAAAGACTTTTCCTCCAGCAGGGCCCGGGCGGCCTCCGCTTCTTTCAGGCGCGTTACCTCGAATTGCGGGAACGCGTTCAGGATCTCGTTCACCCGGTCGATGACGTAGCCCTCGTCTTCGATGAATAAAAGTTGTTTTTTGTCCATGTTCTGCCGGGCGGCCGGAGGGTCTCGGGGTGGTATTTTCGTTCCGCGCGCTACCACTCCACCCACCAGCGCGACATTTCAACGCCGGCGGCGAACTTGGGGTTGCGGGCTTCCAGCTCTTTAAAAGGGACGGGGCGTTCTATCGAGACAAGAGGATGCTCGAAAAGGTCGAGTTTATACGGCCGTAACCGGGAGAAATCCTGATCCAGCAGGATCTCCACAAGCGGCTTTGTGAGGAAGCCGCGGGTAGCCTTTATTACCCGCGCTATCTCCCCTGAGGAAAGCGCCACTATGGAACCGGGCGGGTAAATAGAGATAGCGGAGATAAGCGCCTTTACCGCCATGGCGTTGAAACCCCTGCCCTCCTTTTCCACGAGGTCCCTTACCGCGTCGGCCGGGTTCATGGCTTCCCGCCACGCCCTGGGGTGCGTCAGGGCTTCATAGACGTCGGCGATGCTTATCAGCTGGGCCAGGGGGTCTATCTCCTCGTCGGAAAGACGGTCCGGGTAGCCCGATCCGTCGTCGCGCTCATGGGTCTGCAGAACTATGTGCCTGGCCCGCTCTTTTATCCTGTAGTCCAGGTCCACTATCCGCTCAAGTTTTGCCACGCCGGCTTCGGCATGCAGCGACATTTCCGCGAATTCTTTTTCGCCCAGGCGCTCCGGGCTGTTATAGAGCGAAGAGTACTCCGTCATGCCTATATCGTGGGCCATGGAGCAGAACCCGAGCAGGCTGAGTTCCGGTTCCTCCAGGCCGGCTTCCAGGCCCATGGCCAGCGCAAGTATCGTAGTATTGGCGGTGTGGGCGAGGAGATAGTCGTCGGCCGTGGAGAAGGTCGTGTAATTCAGAAGGACGCCGTTGGTCCTGAGCGTGTCCGAAACCAGCCTGCAGACCGAAACTACCGCTTCGTATTTTTCCGTGTAAGGCTGGTCCACGGCTTTTATTAACGCTCCGGACTGTTCGAGAAGTGTTGAATAGACTTCCCTGGCCCTTGCGTCCAGGTCCTTGAAGGCGGCTTGCGGAACACTGGCCTTGGCCCGGGCGTCGCGCCGGCTTTTCTGGGGACTTTCGTAGTTAGAAGCGGGCCGTTCCGGGGCGGCCGCGCCCGGCCCGGGTTCGGCCGCGGGGGCTTCAGGCTGTTTTGAAAGAGGCTCAGGGGCGGGTTTTTCGGCTATCGGGGGTTCCGGCCGCCTGACCGGCCGCGGCTGCGCTGCCGGCGGTTCCGGCCGCCGCGCGCCCGCGAGCTCCTCCTCCGCAACGGGTCCCCGGTCCGGCGCAGGTCTGCCCCGCCTTCCGGAAGCAGGTTCGGAAGCTTGCTGTTTTATCTTCTTCAGGTCTGAGAACCGCATATGGAAATTATAACAGAGGGGGATTAAATAAAGATTACGGAAAGATTAACGATGGCGACCGGCCGGAGGGAATTACAGCTTCTTCTCGTAGATCCGGTACTTCTTGTACACCTTTCCGCCTATGGACTCTATAGTGTTGTTTATAAGGGTGTTGTCTTCAAGGGTCCAGGACATCTCGCCGTTCTTCCAGCCCATCTTTTTGCCGGACTCGATGGCTTTTTTTATGAGGAACATCTCCAGCCCGCGGCCGCGGAATTCTTTCTTG
The DNA here is from genome assembly GCA_021845705.1 of bacterium. Taxonomy (GTDB): domain Bacteria; phylum Elusimicrobiota; class Elusimicrobia; order Elusimicrobiales; family UBA9959; genus UBA9959. The sequence continues at coordinate 5,791 of JAJZVJ010000001.1, read as the reverse complement.
ACGCCGAGCGTAAGCATGCGCCCGCCGCGGATCTTGAAGGTCATGTTATAAAGGAAAGGCAGGATGGTCAGCGGGTTAAGGCTGCCGCGCGCGGCTTTCAGGGGTACGTTGAAGTCCGGCAGCATAAGGCAGAAAGCGGCGGCCTTGCCGTCCACCCTGGCGAAGAACAGGTAATCCGGCTTGAGCATCGGCCTGAGGGCTTTGCCCATGTCGTCCAGCTCGGCGTCCGTCATCGGGATGAAGCCCCAGTTCTTTTCCCAGGCGGAGTTGTAGACGTCTTTTATCTCCGCGATGGCTTCGTCGAGTTTCTTTATGTCCACCAGTTCCACGGCTATGTTGCCGCCCCTGTTTATGCGTTTCACTATCTTCTCGAAGCGTTCCGGGAAGCCGGCGGCGACCGCCATGTTATAGGCCAGCAGGTCTTTTGCTTTGGAGAAGCCGGCGGCCTCTATCAGCCCGGCGTAGTAGGGCGGGTTGTAGGTCATCATTATCATCGGCGGGGAATCGAAACCCTCCACCAGCAGGCCGCAAGTCTCGTTGGTGGACGGGTTGACCGGGCCGCGCACCTTGTCCATCCCCTTCGCGCGCAGGTATTTCCCCGCCGCCGTAAAAAGGCCGGCGGCGGCCTCCGGGTCCTCGGCGCAGTCGAAAAAGCCGAAGAAGCCGCAATTTTCGCCGTGGAATGAATTATGGGCGCTGTTGACTATGGCCGCTATGCGGCCGACCGGGAGGCCGGCGTTGTAAGCCATGAAAAGTTTCCGCTCGCCGTGGCGCCAGAAAGGGTGGCCGAGCTCAAGCAGGTGGATGGTGTCTTTTTTCAGCTCCCCTACCCAGTAGGGGTGTTCCCGGAAGAGGGAGAAAGGGTAGTCCACGAAGTCGCCGAGTTCCGATTCGGCCAGTTCCCGAATTTCAATAGGCATAAGCGGTTCTTTCCGGCCGCGCCTGGCTATTTTACCAGGGCGGCGGGTTTTTTCTTTAGGATCTTTTTAATGCAGGTCTCGAAAATATTCAGGGCCCTGTCCAGCTGTTCGCGGGTGTGTGTAGCGGTAGCTACCACGCGTATAAGGGAGCGCTTCGGAGGGACGGCGGGGCTGACCACCGGGTTGGTGAACAGGCCGTTATCGTAAAGCATGCGCCACAGCATGAAAGTTTTTTCGTTGTCGCCTATGATCACGGGGATGATGGGGGTCCGGGTTTCGCCCGTGTTCAGGCCCATTTCCTTGAACCGCTTCATAAGGTACCTGGAGTTGTCCCAGAGTTTCTTTATCCGCTCCGGCTCTTCTTCTATGATGTCCAGGGCCCTGGAAATGGCGGCCACGGAGGAGGGCGGCAGGGCGGCCGAAAAGATCATGGAGCGGGAAAGGTGCTGTATGTAATGGATAATGTCTTTGTCGCCCACGGCGAAGCCGCCCACCGAGGCCAGGGACTTGGAGCAGGTGCCAACCACGATGTCCACTTCCTTGTGGGAAAGGCCGAAGTGTTCGGAGGTCCCGTGGCCGTATTTGCCCATAACGCCGGTAGCGTGGGCGTCGTCCACCATAAGGCGGGCGCCGTATTTTTTGCAGAGCCTGGAGATCTCGGGGACAGGGGCGATATCGCCTTCCATCGAGAAGACCCCGTCAACTATCACCAGCTTGCCGTGCCTGGGGCCTATTTCTTTGAGGACTTTTTCCAGGTCGGCCATGTTGTTGTGCTTGTAGCGGCGTATTTCGCCGTGGGAAAGCCTGCAGCCGTCCAGGATGCTGGCGTGGTCCAGCTTGTCCACGATGGCGAAATCGTTCTTGCCCACCAGGGCGGAGATAACGCCCAGGTTCATCTGGTAGCCGGTGGCGTAAATAAGCGCCGCTTCACGGCCTTTGAAAGCGGCCAGTTTGCGCTCAAGTTCCATGTGCAGGACGGTGTTGCCGTTAAGGAAGCGCGACCCGGCGACGCCGGTGCCGAAATTTTTAACAGCGTCGATGGCCGCTGTCTTCATGCGCGGGTCGTTAGCCAGCCCCAGGTAGTTATTGGAGCCGAACATTATGAATTTTTTACCCTTTATCGTTATTTCAGGGGCCTGTTCGGATTCAAGTTCCTTGAAATAGGGGTAAATGCCTGATTCCATCAGCTGTTTGGCGATGGTGAAGTGCCTGCATTTCTCGAAAATATCTGTCATAGTATCCTGATATTTTATTAAATTAAGGGGGGTTTAGGTAAAAAAAATGGCAATGAAAAGCGCGGTTTTTGTCCGGGGCGCGGCGGCTGTTATGGCGGAAAGCCCGGGCGGCCTGTGCTTTTACTTCTTATTCCCGCGGCTGCCGGGCTTCGCTTTGGCCAGCTTCCCGGCTAAAACCGTCGTGGACCGGCCTTTCAGCAGCGGGATAAGCGCTACCCGGCCGGCGAAGCCGGCGCCCGCCACGGGCCTGTTCAGGTAATCGGCGCCCTTCGCGAGCACGTCCGGCCTTAAAGCCCGGATAAGTTCGAGCGGGGTATCCTGCGCGAAAACTATCACGGCGTCCACCGCCTGCAGGGCCGCCAGGACCACCGCCCTGTCCGCCGCTTTGTTTATGGGGCGGGAGGGTCCCTTAAGCCGGCGTACCGAGGCGTCGGAGTTGAGGCCCAGGAAAAGGAAATCCCCCAAGGAGCGGGCTTTCTCCAGGGAGGCTATATGGCCGGCGTGGATAAGGTCGAAACAGCCATTGGTGAAAACGGCTTTCTTCCCCGCGCGCTTAAGGGCGGCGCGCAGGGCTACCGCCTTTTTAAGGGATATTATCTTATCTCTTGTTCTCATTCTCGGCGCCCGGCCCGTGGCTTTATTCGGCCGCTACCGGCACTGCCGGGGCGAGCAGCCTTTCCATGAAGCCGGTATCGGTCTTGCCGGCCTGGAAATCGGGGCTTTCTATTATGAGTTTATGGGCGTCTATGGTGGTCTTTACCCCCGTAACCTTGAAATCCTCCAGCGCGCGCCTTGAGCGGGCCACGGCCGAAGCGCGGTCCGGGGCCCAGACTATGAGCTTGGCGAGCATGCTGTCGTAATAGACGGGCAGGTTGTAGCCGGAGTACACGTGAGTGTCCACGCGCACGCCGGGGCCGCCGGGCACCAGCCACTCGTCTATCCTGCCCACCGAGGGGGCGAAGTTGCGGGTAAAATCCTCGGCGTTCACGCGGTGCTCTATGGAGTGGCCGCGGTAGGGAACGCTGTGGCTGCCGGTATATGAAAGTTTTTCGCCGGAGGCGGCCAGCAGCTGCTCGCGCACCAGGTCGAAGCCGGTAATGAATTCCGTCACGGGATGCTCCACCTGCAGGCGGGTGTTCACTTCCATGAAGTAGAACTCGCCCTGCTGGGTCAGCAGGAATTCCACCGTGCCCACGCCCACGTAATTGGCGGCTTCCGCCAGCTTTACGGCGGCTTCTTCAAGGCTGTCGCGGAGCTTCTTGGTCACCGCGGGTGAAGGGGATTCCTCCACCAGCTTCTGGTGGCGGCGCTGTATGGAACAGTCGCGCTCCGGGAAAGCTATCACGTTGCCGTGGGTATCGCGGGCGAACTGCACCTCTATATGGCGGGGCAGTTCTATATATTTCTCAAAATATACTTCGTCGTTGCCGAAGGCCGCCTTGGACTCCGACTGCGCCATGTTCATCTCGTTGGCCAGCTGGGAGGCTTCGCGCACTATGCGGATGCCCTTGCCGCCGCCGCCGGCCGCCGCTTTTATCATCAGCGGGTAACCCACCTTCTCGGCGTCTTTCCTGAAATCCTTGCCGACGCACTCTTTGGTGCCCGGGGTCACCGGGATGCCGGCTTTGACCGCCATCTTCCTGGCCTCGGCCTTGTGGCCCAGCTGCTGTATGGACTTGGGCGAGGGGCCTATGAAGGTTATGCCGTTGTCGCGGCAGGCGGCGGAAAAATCCGCGTTCTCGGCCAGGAAACCGTAGCCGGGGTGGATGGCGTCGGCGCCAGTTATCCTGGCGGCCGAAATTATGGCCGGGATGCTCAGGTAGCTCTCGCGCGCCATGGCGGGCCCGATGCAGACGGCCTCGTCCGCGAGGCGCACGTGGAGCGAGGAGCGGTCGGCTTCGGAATACACCGCCACCGACTTCACGTCCATTTCGCGCAGCGTGCGGATCACGCGCACGGCTATTTCGCCGCGGTTGGCAATTAAAACTTTTTTAAACATAACTTCTCCTTTAAAATACCCGGCCGGTCAAGAAAGGCGTTCCCGGAGCCGCTCACTGCCTGCCGTCGCCGGCGTCGCTTCCCGGCGCCGCGTTCGCGGCCGCGGGGGACTTTTCCACTTTCCCGGTGCTGCTCCAGAGGTTCACCAGGAAGATGAAAATATCCCGCGTCTCGGTTTTCCGACTCGCCTGGTTAAAGCTTTCCTGGCGCAGGAACACCCGGTATTCCGGGCCTCCGAGGTGCACCGCCAGCCACTTGTCCCTGGGCAGCAGCCTCGCGTTCTTCCTGCCCAGTTTTACCTTCAGGGCCGCAAGCTGCAGCTGCCGCGCCTCGCCGATGGGCGGCTGGCCCGGCTGGAAGCGGGATTTCTGGGCGAAGGCTATGGCTTCGGCGCCGGCGTTGCCGCTTATGTAGGCCAGGCGCTTTTTGGCCTCTTCTTTGGAGGGGCTTTTGGTGCAGATGGAATCGGCTTTCATCACATCCCGCAGGGCCCTGTCGTAATCCTTAAGCGCCACGTAGGAATCGGCGCGGTTCAGGTAGAGCGGGCAGGTGTCGTCGGTGGTCAGGCCGGGCCACTTAAGCAGCTTTTCGTATTCGGTCAGCGCGACGCGGTCCCGCGAAAGATAGCGCAGGCTGTCGGCGTAATGCCAGTTGAACAGGAAGATCATGTGGCTGGTGTAGCCTACCGGGTAGGACTCGGCCGAGTCCATGGTGCGCTTGCAGGATTCCACGGACTTCCCGTAAAGGCCCATAAAGAACTCGGCGTCGCAGAGATAGCCCGAGGAGCGCGGGTCTATGGGGTCGGTAAGGTAGAGCCGCTGGGCCAGGAACAGGGCGTGCGGGAAATCATGCTGGTCCATGGCGTCCTGGATAGGCTGGAAAAGGACCCAGATATACGGCCGCGCCCAGCGGTCGTTCTCGCGCACAAAGGAGATATAATCGCTCTTCCAGTCCGTCGTGCCCTCTTTAAGCTGGTAGCGGATCACGGCCGCGTCCTTCTCCATGGCGAAAACCTGCACGTCCTTGAACTGCCAGGGCGGAACCTTCGAATAGTAATCCTTGCTGTTCTTCACGTAATCGTCCAGCGCAACGGCCGCTTTGGAATTGGTGGAGAGCAGGTCGTAAGCCTTGTCGTATTTGCCCTGCGAGATATTTGAAAGGTAGGATTTCGCCGTCATCAGCAGGCGCAGGCGCGGCAGGGACGGGGCCGCGATCATGTAAAGTATGCCGAGCAGCACCGAAACCATCATGGTGGTGACTATCGGGCCCAGCAATCTTCTGAACCTGGTCTGGACCACGGCGCGGGGCAGGCCTGTCTGCTTAGGCAGCCGCGTGGAATCGGGGGTAAGCACGCCCAGCACGGACGGTTTTCCCGGGGGAGGCGGTTTCGCCGGGCCCGCTCCCGGTTTTGGCGGCGGCGGCGCGGCCGGGGGCGCTTCCACGGGTTTGAGCCTGAAAGAGGTGGCCCGTTCTGACACCGTGTCCTGTATGGATTCCATCTCCACTTTGAAAGGCTTGGGCGGCTCCGGCGGGGGGGGCGGCATCTCGCTTTTGGGCGGGGGGTGGAGGGTCAGGACCGAGCCGCACTGGTCGCAGTAGTTCTTCTCCACGTGGTTGGCAAAACCGCATTCCAGATCG
>JAJZVJ010000176.1 GCA_021845705.1 bacterium | reverse complement strand
GAATGTGGCATAGTAGGAAAGTATGAATATACTACTCTGTAATGGTAAAGGCGGCACTGGCAAAACAACCCTCACGGTGCTGCTTGCTCACGCGCTGGCGGAAGCCGGCAAGAAAGTGGCGGTCCTCGACCGCGACCCACAGGGAACCGCCACGCAGTGGATTAAAGAGTGCGAAAGCAAGAAAGTAGCACTTTATGACCACGCTTCTAAATACGATGCGGTTTTCATAGTAAAGTGGCGGTTATCGGCTTATCGGTGAATGTAAGAATTATTGGATTTTCGGTTTGTAATGTGGTAGTTTGTATATGCACGGTTTTGTACCTTGTTTCTAGACAAAACAAATGATACGAAACCGTGCACTATTTTTCTACCCAACTGAAGAATTCAGGTTAACGACGCGCCCACAGCAGCCGCAAACCGTTTTTTTTGACGGCGCGTCAGGGTTATTATGACCCCGCACGGGTCGAATGGGTGCAGTCTGGCCCTGGTGGCGGCCCGGAAACCCGGGAAGCCGTATATATCTTTGACGTTTATAAAGACAGGCATAACACCAACTTTAGCGCCTGCCGGCAAACGTGTCAAGTTTTCAAAGAGCGTTTCCCCAATGAAAAGCGCTATATTTTACGCACAGCAAACCCGGAAGAGCCAATATTCCAGAGGGGATTCAATATTCAGAATTCCGTCTTTTTTGTTTGCCGGGCCGGCCAGGGAGGCCGGCTCCGGACGGATATCTTAATGGGGCTCCGCCGCGTGCAGCACTGCCGCGGCCGGATAGCCGAAAACCTGGTTATTCCGTTTGGCGAGGGCGCCGCTTATCAGTTCCTGCACGTCCTTGTTCTTCCCGCCAAGCACTACTATCTCGATGGCTTTACCCCCCTTCACGGAATCTGCGGAGATAGGGGCGTTGCCCGTAAGCTCGGAAAACCCGGCCAGGCAGGGCTTGAGCATATTCAACGCGTCCTTCATCATGGGCTGCATAATGAACTGCGCGTTAAGTATGGAGCAGGCGTCCACTTCCAGGAAGACGTCGCGGGTAAGCGAGTATCCGGGCTTCGGGACAGCGGCATTCGGGATGTTCCGGGAGGACAAAGAGTTCATGGCCGCCGCCTGGCCGGCGGCCAGGTCTTCCATGCTTCCCGCCGAGGCAGGCGCGCAGACCGCCGCTATAAAAGATACCGCCGCTAAAATCTTCACCGTTGCTCTCATTTAATTTCTCCTTGAAATACCGCCGGGCAGGGCGATACTTCTTTTAAGAGGCCTCCCGGTCAGCCCGGATTCGCCTTAACTTGATGGTATGAAAGTACCGCGCGGGCCGGTATGAGGCGGAGGGCCCAAAGGCGGCAACTCTTTGGGCCCACCCGGTTTTAGGTATTTAAGCCGGTCAAAGGCGGGCTTCGGTCGAGGTCAAAGCCGGCGGGCGGTTCCCGCCCGGGGCTTTTCAGTTCTTTTTAACGAACCTGATCCGGCGGTGCGGGGTATGCGTGGAGGGCAATTCATCTTTCTTTATAAAACTTATGCTTCCGTCTATTTCCAATACGGCAAGGTGTATCTCGGAAAAATCGGCTATGCCGTGCTCGCGCAGGGCCTGCTGGAGCTCGTCCCTGGATATTTTTTCCTTCTCAAGATTGCCGGCCAGGAGCTCTCCGGAATGGACCAGCATAACCGGCGACCCTTCCACCAGCTTGCTTAACTTCCTGCTGCGGTAGATCAGCCGCGTGATCACCACGTTAAGGACAAGCAGGGTCAGCGCCGCCGCCAGGCCCCCGGTCAGGGAAGTGTCCGGGCCCGTCATCGCGTTCTGCACCGAATTGGAGATAAGGAGTATGAAGACCAGGTCGAGCAAAGTCATCTGCCCGACTTCCCTTTTCCCCACCAGGCGCAGACCTATAAGGATGAACAGGTAAATAACCGAGGTGCGCAGGACTATTTCAAGCAGGTTGGAGCCTAATGTCCACATAAATTTCTCCGGCCCGGGACTTTCAAGTATCGTAAAGGGAAGGGTCTCTTCCCGTTGCCGCCTCTTCGCAGCGGGAATAAGGGCGGTCCCGCCCCTGTAACCGCAAAACCAAACCGCCGGGGCTCGGCCGGCGGCGGGTTTTTACGAATTTTCCTTATTCGGTATACGGAGAGAGAACAAGGCGCCTGTTTATGCTGAACTTCTGCGGCTGCCCGCAGTCGGTAAGTTCGGCGTCCTTGCAGACGCGTTTCTCACCGCTGAGCGGATTCACCTGCGAGGCGGAAAGTATGCGCCCGTCCGTAAGGCTTATCTTTATCTCGTCGTCGAAAGTCTCTACGGCCGCGCCGGCCGTATAGGACCCGTCGGCCTCTTTCCTCACCTGGTACCAGTTGTTCGGAGTTTCCGTGTCCGGGGTCCTCATCCAGGGGGCCGGCGGCACACCGCAGCCGCCCGGGGGCGGAAGGTGGAGCACCTGCAGAAGGGCCCAGTTATTAACGGCGTCGACATCTGTGACCGTGATATCGAAATCCACGCAGTCGCGCCCGACCATCACGGGACCGCCAGCCCAGGAGTTCGGCATGCCGTGGGCGACGTAAAGGTGCTGGCCGGCTTCCGGGGACACGCCTTTTCTTACGGCCAGCTGCACGTCGGCGTAAAAGGTCAGGGTGTCGACGACAGGTTCGATAAGGGGCAGAACCTGCGACAGGTCCGGTATCGCCAGTTTAAAGCCCGGGTCGAGCGAGACCTTCTGCCTGAACTCCAGGCTTTCGGTAGAAAGCCGGACTTCTGCGCCGTTCTCGCTTTTACCGGTCCACTGGATGGACTCGTAAAAAACATTGTCCGGTGTTTTATTTACCGTTATCACCGCGCTCGAGATCTCCACGGAGCCCGGCTCCCCGCTGCCGGAATAGTCCAGTTCCAGCCTGTACTTCATCACCTCGCCCTCGGTATAGCGGCGGGCCATCCCGGAGGGGACCGAGGGAACGGCGGGGCTTATTGCGGCGGCGGGACCGGAGGGCGCGGCGATCCTGCCGCCGGCGCAGGCGGCCGCCAGGAAGACCGGGACCAGCAGAAGGGCCCTGTGCTTTTTCAGTTCTTCGATCAGCATGATGATAATTCTACTTATTTTATTTACGGTAAAAAAGACTCCGGGGCCGCGTTTTACTCCCCCATGTCCGGCCGGATCCCGGGCGGCGTTACCGCACCGGACATTTTTCTTCTTTGACTTATCCTTAAATCTCTGCGAGAATATCTTTGGCACATATTTTAAGGACCACTTACTTCTATGAACGCATACAAACACCGCCGCGAGATAATCCTGCTTGGCCTGCCGCCGGTCACCCCCGAAGTCAAGGGGATGTGGCACAAAGGCTACCCGGTCCATAAGGGAGAAACGGAATCCAGCATAAATTTCGCCACGCTCTACGCGCACAAAAAAGGCATTGTCCCGGACCAGGACCTGCTGCGGCGGGAATGGCTGAACTTCGTGGGCACTCTCCTGCAGGCCGGGTTCCACCTGCACATTATTCCTTTCCCGGAGGAACTGAACCGCCCCGACAGCCTTTACCACGACGCGGTTTTTATCCGGGACGGCGGGCTGATATTCCGCGGGATCTGGATAAAGAGCCGGTTCAGCGTGAAAGACCGCATCTTCGAGGGAGAATTCCATTCAAGGCTGATAGAGTCCAAGCTGGGGAAAACCGTGGTCACCCTGCCGGAAGGCGCTTTCCTGGAGGGAGGCGACGTCAATTATCTCGAAACCCGCCAGGGCAGTTACTATTTCGGCGGCCTTTCCCGCTCCAACAGGCAGGGGCACGATTTTGTCCGCGAAATTATCCGCCCCGACAACTACATCCTGATAGAATCCGAAGGATACCACCTGGATACGGTCTTTACGCCCGTGGTCACGGCCGACAACCGCCTTGCCGCCGTCATCCTGGCGGCCGACGGGATTAAGCCCGCCAGCATGGCCCGGATACGGAAGCTGGGCATCCAGGTGATAAAAGTATCGGCGCAGGATTCCTCGGGTCTCGACGACCAGCTGGGGGATTATGCCGTTAACGCCCTGCTCGCCCCCGGCATCATGGTGAACAGCAGCCTTTTTAAAACCCCCGGGGTGGAAGAAACCCTGAAAAAGCTGGGGATAGAGCGTTATATAGCGCCCCTGACAAGCTTTAAATACGCCGGCGGCTCGGTCCACTGCCTGACCAACGAGATCTACTGACGGCCGCGGCAACGAATGCGGGTATGAAGCGGATAAAACAGCCTGATCGAACGGGCTGCCCCTGAATTACCGGCTTTTCACCGTGGCGGGGGCGGCGGCGGATGGGGAATGACGTTGGACCGGCGGCGCGGGCGGAGGCGCCGCCAGATCGGCGAGCACGCGCGCGGCCTCTTCCAGCTCAAAATCCCTTACGGCGGGAGCGCGGGCGTAATCCCCGCCCTTCGCCGGGGAAGTGGAAACCTCTGCGCCCGCCGGAGCGGCGCTGGAAACCTCCGCCGAATAAACGACTCCGGAAGCGGCTGAAACCGCCGCGTCCGCGGCGGGAACGCCGCCAGCCGCCCCGGAGGAAAAAGCGACTTGCATGGCGGCGGTAGACTTGAGCACCAGGGGTTTCCCGGAAGCGATATCCTGCAGGGTGATATCGGTGACGGACAGCGGCGGTATTTTTCCGTCGGCGCGCTCTTTGTTCCGCTCGGCTTGTCTGGCCTCGTCCTCTTTGCGCTCGGCCAGGCGTATGGCGTAGTTCAGCGAAAGGGTCTTCTCCTTCTTATGTTTCAGGTAGAGAGAGATATCCTGCCTGACGAACCCGAACTCCATGGAGGATCCCACCCTGGCCGCCGAGGCCGCCCGCAGGCGCTCAATTTCCGCCGGGGTCGCTTCTTTCAAGCTATTATACGGAGCCGGGGAGATCTGGTCGTAGGCCATGGCGTTGGGCAGCGAAGATTCGGTAAGGTCCAGGTAATCGTTCAGGGACGGCAGCTGGATGTCGGGGGTTACCCCGCCGTTCTGGGTGGAACCGCCGGAGACGCGGTAGAATTTCTGTATGGTCAGTTTCAGCCCCCCCGCCTTGTACTGGCGCAGGGACTGCGGCATGTACTGGTCCAGGTCCAGCACGGACTGGACGGTTCCCTTGCCGAAGGTGCTTTTCTCCCCCACCAGAACGGCCCGCCGGTAATCCTGAAGCGCCGCGGCCACTATTTCCGAGGCCGAGGCCGAAAAGCGGGAAGTCAGCACCACCAAGGGGCCGGAGTAATCCTGCTTGCCGCCTGGCACGCTTAGAACGCGCACCTCGCCGCGGCCGTCCCGCACCTGGACCACCGGCCCGCCGCCGGTAAAAAGTCCGGTAATGGCCACCGCTTCCTCCAGGGAACCGCCGCCGTTGTTGCGCAGGTCCAGGATAACTCCGGCGGCGCCCTGCTGTTTTAAATAATCCAGCAATATCCTTACGTCGCGCCGGGCGCTCTCGCCGCCGGAGGGCCCCATTTCCGCGTAAAAAGAGGGCAACTGTATCACTCCCAGCCGCAGATCATGGCCGTCCTTCCGCGGAACCAGCACGATCTGGGCCTTGGCCTGCTGGTCCCGGAGCAGGATCTGCTCGCGTACCAGCGTTACCACCACGCGGGAAGAAGAGTCCAGCGCGTCGGCCGGGGCTATCCTTAAGCGGACGATGGTTCCCTTCTCTCCGCGGATCAGCTTTACCAGGCGGTCCAGCCTCATCCCGGCGGCCTCCACAAAGGCGCCGTCAGTCCCCTGGGCTACGGCCTCTATGCGGTCGTTGGGGTGGAACGCCTTGCTCTTTGCCGCCGGGCCGCCCGGCACTATGGAAATAATTTTAGTATAGCCGTCGTCTTTTTCCAGGGTCACGCCTATGCCGACCAAAGAGAGGCTCATGGTGATGTCGAAATTTTCTTCGGTCGGGGCGGCCATATACTCGCTGTGCGGGTCGTAGCAGCCGGCCAGGGCGTTAAGGTAGTTCTGGAGCACGTCGCCGGAGTCGAACTCCCTGTAGTTGTCCAGCAGGCGGTCGTAGTTCTTCTCTACGTCTTTGGCCCGATCC
>JAJZVJ010000175.1 GCA_021845705.1 bacterium | reverse complement strand
TGTTCATCTGCGGCATGCCTATGAAGGTGGCCACAAAGATATTGGCCGGGCGCTCGTAGATCTCGCTGGGCGTGCCTACCTGCTGGATCCTGCCTTCCTGCAGGATCACTATCTTGTCGGACATGGTCATGGCCTCTATCTGGTCGTGCGTGACGTAGATCACCGTGCCTTTGACCTTCTTGAACAGCAGCCTGAGCTCGCCGCGGGTCTTGTCCCTTAGCTTGGCGTCCAGGTTGCTGAGCGGCTCGTCGAGCAGAAAGACTTTGGGGTTGCGCACCAGGGCGCGGGCCAGCGCCACCCGCTGCCGCTGCCCGCCGCTAAGCGCGCGCGGTTTGCGTTCCAGCAAGGCTTCAAGGCCGAGCATCTTGGAGGTGGTTCCAACGCGGGACGCGATTTCGGCCTTGTCTACTTTCCTCAGCCTGAGCCCGAGCGAGATATTATCCTCCACCGAGAAATGCGGGTACAGCGCGTAGTTCTGGAACACGAAGGCCATGTCCCGGTCGCGCGGGGCCACGCGGTTCATGTCCTGCGCGCCTATGGCTACCTTGCCCGAGGTCTGTTCCTCCAGCCCCGCTATTATGCGGAGCAGCGTGGTCTTGCCGCAGCCGGAAGGGCCCAGGAGCGAGACGAACTCCGTGTCCTTTACCGTGAACGAGATGTCGGTCAGCACCGGGCGCGGCGCGCCCGCGAAGGTCTTGGAGATATTGCTAAGTTCTACTTCAGCCATAGGATAATCCTCAGTAGTAGAGAGTCACTTTTCCGGTGTTGCAGCCCGGCTTGCGGCGCAGCTTAAGCGTAACGCCCCGGTCGCGCGCTTGCGCGGTCGCTTTGGCCCCTTCCGCCGTAACGGAGGACACGGTGAGCCCCGTGAAGTCTATCAGGTCCGTTTCGGCCGAAGCCGTATTGTAGGCTATCTCCAGGCCGCGGTCCGTGTACGCTATGGAGGTTATCTCGCAGGTGGCGTAGCGGAGCAGGGCGCCGGTCTTCAGCCTGTAATGCAGCGGCACTATAACCGCGGAGCGGTTGCGCATGAGCAGCGGGAATTCAATCCTGTCGCCGTTGAAGTCCGCGGCGATCATCCCCGGCGTAATGTCGTCGTGGAAGTTGGCCACCAGCAGGAAACCTGACTCCTTGTCCCTGCGCAGCAGGGTGATAAGGTCGTAGCCGCCGGTGCTCACGCTTTTCTTAACGCCCAGTTCCGCGCAGACGGCGTCGAAGGCAGGCTTGAAGTAGTCGAACTTGTCCGAGAAGTGGAAGCCCAGCAGGCAGAGCGTGCCTTTGCCGACCTTGCGCACTATGCCGCAGGGCTTGTTCTTGTAGACGGCTATTACTTTGTCGCCGGGCAGCAAATTGCCGAAGGTGTTGATGTCCTGGTTATGCAGGTAGGTCTCGCGGCCCAGGAAGTCTATGGTGCGCACCCTTTTTACTTTTTCGGCGGTCAGGCCGAGCGAGTCCAGGAACACCGTGCAGGGCTTCCAGCCCTCGTCCACCAGGAGGGTCTCGCCGCAGAACAGCAGCTTTCCGCCCTTGTTCACGTAGGCGGACAGTTTACCCTGCGAAGCCGCGTCCATGAACCGGTAGGAGAACATCGCCAGCGCCGGGGCCTTGATGGCGGGGGTCTTCTGGATGTCGGTCAGGCCGGCCTGGTAGCCTGCCAGGTAAGCCTGGCGGGCCAGCCCGTCGAAGAAGAATTCGTTCCGGACCGCGAACATCTTGTCCGCCATGGGGCCGTCGAGATACTCGGTATTGTAGTAGCCGCTGTAGAAGCCCAGGTCCAGGTCGGCCGCGGGCTGCATGGCCGCCACGCCGGCGCCTATGCCGTTAACGAAGCCGCCGAAACCCTTCAGGCTGCTGTAATGGCTGCGCAGCTCGCCGCCCGAGGCCACGGGGGCCTGCCACTCGTGGTAAAGGCCGAACTGCCCTACGTTGCCCTCGTTGGTGCCGCCGGCGAACATGTAGCAGTTAAGGCCGTTAACGCCGCTCATGAAGGTGGTTTTAAGGTTAAGTTCCACGTCGGCGGGGTAAAGCCGCGGCTTGTCGCTCAGGATGCCGGTCTGGAGTTCCGCGCAGACCACGGGCGAGCCCTCGGGCGTGATGCTTTTTACCACGGCCGTGGTGATGGCTATGTCGTGGAAGTTCTCGTAGTCCAGGCGGCGCATCTGGTAGGCGCCCCCGAAGATGACGCCGGGGACTTTCCCGGCGAACTTGCCGAACTTTATTGTGGTGGTGGGCGAGTAGATGCCGCGGCCGCGCAGGTCGTAGTCGTAGAACTGCGGGATATTGGCCAGCACGGGCGTGCGCACGCCCAGCTTCCTGGCCATGGCGTGGAGCCTGGCGAAGTAGACGGCGTAGTATTCCTTGTAGTAATCCCCCCAGTCCAGCAGGCAGCGGAGGTTCTCCTGCTCCAGCAGGTTGGACGGCTGTTTTACTTCGGGGAAGCCCTTGTAGGAGGTTTTATACGCCGCGTTCAGCTTCTGGACGGTGATGTATCTTTTTTTAAGGAAATCACGGTACATGCGGTCGGAATAGGGCGCGTAGTCGCCTATCTTGCCCAGCCAGTTTATCATGCCGATCTCGTTGCAGAGCTGGAAGAAAGGGATATTGCCGGCGGGATGCTGGGCCGCGGTGAGCAGGGGCACCAGCTTGGCGTACCAGGCCTGTACCTTGGCCAGGAACCCGGGGCTGTTATAGGCCGGCGGGGCCTGGTGGTGTATGGTTTTCCCCTCGTTGGCGGCCAGGAAGACCTCCGGGTGCTTTTCTGACAGCCAGTCTGGCAGGCCTTCGTTCATCATCTCGCCGTTGGAGACGGGGCCTATGCGGGGAATGAAGAACAGGCCGCTCGCCTGCACCAGGCGCATGAATTCCTGCAGGTTCCGTCTGGGGTGCGTGCGCCCGTTAAAGTCGAAAACACCCTCTTTTATCTCGTGCCAGCGCCAGGGGATATAAGAAGCCACGGCGTTAAGGCCGGCTTCTTTGGCTTTAGCCAGGCGGTCGGCCCAGTCTTTAGGGTCGCACCGGAAGTAGTGGAACTCGCCGGAGTAGATGAAGGTCGGCTTGCCGTTCAGGATGAAGTTGCCGCCGCGCATTTCGGGAATAGTCAGGGTTTTCACAGGGTCTCCGTTTTAATTTTGTAGTTCTCGGTCACTGCGCCGATCGGTTTCTTCACTGTTATGCGGGTCTTATGTCCGCGCACGAGGCGTTCCATGGTGAAGCCGTCCCAATGCGCGGGCAGCTTGGGGTCCACCACCAGCTTGCCGTGCTCCACGCGCACGCCCAGCAGCCGCTCGGTTATGCACTTGAACAGCCACGCCGAGGAGCCGCTGTACCAGGTCCACGCGCCTTTGCCTTCGTGGATGGATTCAGGGCCCTCTATATTGCCGGGGGTGACGTACGGCTCGCCTTTGTATTTGTCGGGGTCTTTCATCGACAGCAGCGGCGGGCAAAGCCTGGCCACTGTGTCATAAACCTTTTCTGTATTGCCCGCCAGCGCCTGCGCCCAGATGGCCCAGGTGGCCGCGTGGGTGTAAACGCCGCCGTTCTCCCGGATGCCGGGCGCGTAGCGGGTGAGGTAGCCTATGTTCTTGTCGACGACCGAATAGGCGGGGGTGAACAGCAGTACGCCGTAGTCGCGGTAAAGGCGCTTTTCGGTTACGGCCATGAGTTTTTTGGCCTGTTCGCCTTCCACCAGGCCGCTGATCACCGCCCAGGTCTGCGGGTTAAGGTGGATCTTGCCCTGCTTGCAGGCTTCCACGCCCAGCACCTCGCCGCTGTCCTTGGTGGCCAGCATGAACCGGTCGCCCTTGAAAGCGTGCTTCAGCAGCGCTTCCTTCAGCCTCTTGGACTCGATCGTGTAGCGCAAAGCCCGTTTGGTATCTTTATCCGTCCTGGCGCAGATCCCGGAGAATGAATTCAGCACGACCACAAAGAACTGCGCCAGCCAGACCGACTCGCCTTTCCACTTTACTCCGACGCCGTTCAAGCCGTCGTTCCAGTCGCCTTCGCCCATCAGCGTAAGCCCGCGCGGGCTCATGCGTTTTAAAACGCGCTCTATGGAGGCCAGGCAGTGCTCGTAGAGGGTTCCGCTGCCGCCGTCGTAGTAGGGGGCTTTTTCCCTGAGGATGCCGTAATCCGCGGTCTCATGCAGGTAACCGGCGACCACGAACGGGAGCCACAGAAGATCGTCGGAGATATCGGTGAACCGCCCTTCCTCCGAGATAGGGTGCCACCAATGCTGCACGGTGCCGTCTTTCTTCTGGTGGGCGGCATGCTCTTTTATCTGGGCCTTGGTCTTGGCCGGCTCCAGCGCCAGGTAGAGCTGGCTGTCCTGCAGCTGGTCGCGGAAGCCGAAAGCTCCGCCGCACTGGTAGTAGGCGGTCCGGCCCAGCAGGCGGCAGGAGATGGTCTGGTATTTAAGCCAGTAGTTCACCAGGGCGTCCACGGCGGGCTCGGGCGTCTTGACCATGAACCTGTTGCAGATCTCAAGCCAGTGTTCCTTGGTCTCTTTCAGCAGCGCCTGCGGTTTCCTGAGCGCCCTGATGCAGGCCGGGTAATCCTTGGCAAAGGTGTCGTGCCTGAGCGCGCCCAGCATGAAGTCGAGGTCCCTGGCTTCGCCGTCGGCGAGCTCCAGGTCGAACTTCATGGAGACTATGGGTTCGAACCCCATGCCGGTCCGGCCGGACAGGGAGCCGCCTTCTTTAAGGAAGCGCGCGTCGTGCCAGGAGTTGTAGGCGCCGAAGATCTCTTCTTTGTCGCAGGTGTACGAAGAGGGCGCGGCGCTGGCGGCGAAAACTGCGGTGAAAGGCCAGCCCTTGTTCCAGCCGGCGTCTCCGGGCAGCGGGGCGGTCCACAGGTTGGAGTCGGCCAGGATGGAGTTGGTCTTGCGGTCGAACCTGGTCTTGACGAAAAGGTTGTGGAATTCCCGGTGCCAGTCGGGGAAAACGCCCAGCAGCAGTTCCAGGTAGCTGACGAGAGAGATATTGCGCTTCCTGCCGGAGACGTTCTTAAGCCTCAGCGTCCAGACTTCGCACTTCATATTCTGCGGCACGAAGATGGTCCACTCGGCTTGTATGCCGAAGGCCTGCGTGTTGAAGACGGTATAGCCCATGCCGTGGACGCAGCTGTATTTTTCGAAAGCGGGTTTTAACGGCTGCGGGGTTATGGACCAGCACTCCCCGCTGTCATTGTCGCGCAGCAGCAGGAATTTGCCGCAATGGTCGCCCACGGTGTCCTGCTGCCAGCGGGTTATGCGGTTGAGCATGGAATGCTCCAGCCACGAATACCCCCCGCCGGCCTGGGAGATGGTTAATCCCCACTGGCCGTTGGAGATGACGTTTATCCAGGGCCTGGGGGTGCGCCAGTCGGTGACCGTGTAGGAAGCGCCGCCGTCGGAAAAATGACCGTATTTGTTCTTAAGCATGTTTTAACCTTTAACCGCGCCGGCGGCTATGCCTTTTATGTAATGTTTCTGGGCCAGCAGGAAGATGAGCACCGCGGGCAGCACCACTACCACGGCGCCCGCCATCAGCAGGCCCCAGTCCGTGTTGTACTGGCCGTTCAGGCCGGCCAGGGCCACGGGCAGGGTATACTTGTCCTCGCGCAGCATGATGATGAGCGGCCAGAGGAAATCGTTCCACGCGCCGATAAAGCTGAACACGGTAAGGGTGGCGATGATGGGCTTGCACAGCGGCAGCATGATGCGCCGGAAGATGGCGAATTCCGAGAAGCCGTCTATGCGCGCCGCTTCCAGGATCTCTTCGGGGATATCGGCCATGAACTGGCGCAGCATGAAGATGGCGAACACCGCGGCCGTACCCGGCAGCACCAGCCCGGCGTAAGAATTCAGGAGGCCCAGGGATTTAAGGATAAGGAACACCGGCAGCATGGTGACCTGCCCCGGCACCATCATGGTCACGAGCAGCAGCGCGAACAGCTTTTCCCGGCCCGGGAACCTGAGCTTGGCGAAGGCGTAGGCGGCCATTGCGTTGAAGAGCACGGACAGGACCGTGATGCGGACAGCGCAGGCCA
>JAJZVJ010000174.1 GCA_021845705.1 bacterium | reverse complement strand
CCGCCAAACCTTGGAACAGATCCAACCAGGCTGCACTGTGCCGCGCAGGAGAAAAAGGAAAAAGTAGTTGTCCAGTTATTTATGAGACACTACACTAGGACTTAAGGAAGGCCAGCAGGTCTTCGTTCAGCCTGGCCTGGTGCGTGTAGCCTATGCCGTGGGGCGCGCCCGGGTAGATCTTGAGCGTCGCGTTCTTTACCAGTTTCGCCGAGCGCAGGCCCGCGGCGCCGATAGGCACCACCTGGTCGTCGTCCCCGTGGATTATCAGCGTGGGCACGTCGAACTTTTTAAGGTCCTCCGTGAAGTCCGTCTCCGAGAACGCCTTGATGCAGTCGTAGGTGTTCTTGTGGCCGGCCTGCATGCCCTGCAGCCAGAAAATGTCCATCATGCCTTTCGAGACCTTGGCGCCGGGCCTGTTGGCGCCGAAGAACGGCCCGCCGGCGAGGTCCTTGTAGAACTGCGAACGGTCCGCGCTGGAACCCTGGCGGATCCCGTCGAAGACCGAGAGGGGCAGGCCGTCCGGGTTCGCCGCGGTCTTCAGCATCAGCGGCGGAACCGCGGATATCAGCGCGGCCTTGGCCACCCGCTTGGTGCCGTGGCGGCCTATATAGCGGGCCACTTCCCCGCCGCCGGCGGAGAAGCCTGCCAGGACCGCTCCCTTGAGGTCCAGGGCTTCCATCAGTTCCGAGAGGTCGTCGGCATAGGTGTCCATGGTGTTGCCGCTCCAAGGCTGGCTCGACCGGCCATGGCCGCGGCGGTCATGGGCGACGCAGCGGTAGCCTTTAGCGCCCAGGAACAGCATCTGGGCTTCCCAGCTGTCAGAATTCAGCGGCCAGCCATGGCTGAACACCACTGGCAGCCCTGTGCCCCAGTCCTTGTAATAGATCTGCGTATTGTCTTTGGTCGTTATAATGCCCATTGTCCGCCTCCTTCTTTGCCCCTTATTTACCGAGGCGTCCTGAAACCACGCCCCAGTCGACCACATTGAAGAACGCCTCTATGTACCTGGCGCGGTCCAGCTGGTAGTCGGTGAGATAGGCGTGCTCGAACACGTCCAGGACCAGCAGCGGCGTACAGCCGGCCAGGTGGCCGCCGTCATGCTCGTTTATCCAGGCGTTGAACAGCCTGCCGGAAACATTGTCCTGGTACAGGACCGCCCAGCCGATACCCCGCATGGTCCCGGTGGCCGTGAAGTCTTTTTTCCAGTTCTCGAAACTTCCGAAGTCTTCCGCTATCATTTTGTAGAGCCGGGCGTCCTGCTGAGGCGTGCCATCGGAGCCCATATTCCCGAAATAAAGCTCGTGCAGGCGCATTCCGTTGAATTCCCAGCCGAAGCGCCGTTTGAGCTCCGCGTATTCGGGAGTCTTCTCCTTGCCGTCGGCAAGCAGGGCCGCCAGCTTCTCCGACAACGCATTGGTATTGGCCACGTAGCCCTGGTAGAGCTTCATGTGGTTGGCGATAAGCTGGGCGCTGAAACCGGGCATCTTGGAAAGACGCGGATAGTCCGCCGCTTTATAAACTTGTGCTGTTTGCAACATAGTTTCTACTTTTTTTACCGTTCCCTGCGCATTTACACTAACCGCCGTAAGGGCGCACGCCGCGAACGCGAGCGCTATAATCTTATTTTTCATCATAATTCCGCTCCTTGTTTACCGTCAGACTTTTGCCGGTTCGGCAAGCTGAATCCCGAGCGCTTTCGCCACGCCCGCGCCGTAGGCGGGGTCGGCTTTCAGGCAGTTGCCGATATGCCGCCGCTTGACCTCCGGCGGCGCGTCCCCCATGGAGCGGGCGGTATTCTCGAACAGCACCTGCTGCTGCGCGGGGCTCATCAGCCGGAACAATTTACCCGGCTGGCTGTAATAGTCGGTATCGACGCGGTGGTTCCAGTGGTCAGCGGCCCCTTCGAGGGCGAGCGGCGGCTCCGCAAAATCGGGCTGGTCCTTCCATTCCCCGTAGCTGTTGGGCTCGTAGCCGAGCGTGCTGCCGTAATTGCCGTCCACCCGCATGGCCCCGTCGCGGTGGTAGCTGTGGAAAGGACAGCGGGCGGCGTTCACCGGGATAAGGTGGTGGTTCACGCCCAGGCGGTAGCGCTGCGCGTCGCCGTAAGAGAACAGCCGCCCCTGCAGCATCTTGTCCGGTGAAAAGCCTATACCGGGCACGATGTTCGCCGGGTTGAACGCCGCCTGCTCCACTTCGGCGAAGTAGTTCTCCGGGTTGCGGTTCAGTTCCATCACTCCAACCTCTATCAGCGGGAAATCCTTGTGGAACCAGACCTTGGTCAGGTCGAAAGGGTTGTAAGGCATTTTGGCCGCGTCTTTTTCCGGCATGACCTGTATGAACATGGTCCACTTCGGGAAATCCTTGCGCTCTATGCTCTCGTACAGGTCGCGCTGGTTGCTGTCGCGGTCCTTCCCGATCAGGGCCTCCGCTTCCTGGTCGGTCAGGTTCTTTATGCCCTGTTGCGTCTTAAGCGTAAATTTAACCCAGTATCTTTCGTTCCTGGCGTTCAGAAAACTGAAGGTATGGCTGCCGAAACCATCCATATGCCGGAAAGAATACGGGATGCCGCGGTCGCTCATGGTGATGGTAACCTGGTGCAGGGCCTCGGTGAGCGAGCTCCAGTAATCCCAGTTGTTGCTTGCGCTGCGCAGGTTGGTGCGCGGGTCGCGCTTTATGGCGTGGTTGAGGTCCGGGAACTTAAGCGGGTCGCGCATGAAGAACACCGGCGTATTATTGCCCACCAGGTCCCAGTTCCCTTCTTCGGTGTAGAACTTCATGGCGAAGCCGCGGATATCGCGCTCCGCGTCGGCCCCGCCGCGCTCGGCGGCCACGATAGAAAAGCGCACGAACATCTCGGTCTTCTTGCCTACCCCTGAGAAGATCTTGGCCCTGGTGTAGCGGGTAATGTCGCGGGTCACGGTGAAAGTTCCGTAGGCACCGGAGCCCTTGGCGTGCATGCGCCGCTCGGGGATGACCTCGCGGTCGAAGTGCGCGAGTTTCTCAAGGTACCAGACGTCCTGCAGCAGCGCCGGCCCCCGCTTGCCGGCCGTCATTATGTTCTGGTTGTCCGCCACGGGCGCGCCCGCGTTGGTAGTGAGTTTCTTTTTTTCCATTGCGTAGCCTCCTCTTTGCGCTTACACCCTTTCCGCATCCTCATATTCGCGGCGCTGCGCGATGCATACCGCGAAATACCGGCGCAGCAGACCGGGCCTCTATTGTTTCCAGCTCCAGCGCGCCATGCTGGTGCCGGAGCGCTTTCAGCAGCCGGGCCGCGCGCTCCTGGAGCCGCAGGTTCCCGTCCAAACCGCTTACCGTCCCGAGCCCCTGCGGAGCCGGCCCGCGGATCGCATCCAGCTCCGCGAGCGCCCGCGGCGGGAAATCCGGAACAAGCCCCCTTTCCAGCATCGCCCCGCGGGCGATCCTCCGCAGGATAGCGCGGTGTTTCTGGTCGTCCGTGTACTGCATACCCCCCCCTTGCTGAATATGCGCTTTAGCCCCTCGTCTTAAGTTATTTTTTTCTACTGCCAGGCCTCTTTCAGGCTGACCTTGCTCTTGGTGAGTTTATTGTCGGCCAGGTACTTATAGGCGGAAAGGGCCGCCAGCGCGCCCTGCCCCACCGCGATGGAGATCTGCTTCTCCTCGGTGTCGGTCACGTCCCCGGCCGCGAACAGGCCTTTTTCCGCGGTGTTCTGGTTCCGGTCCACCGGGATCTCCCCTACCGGGTTCAGTTCTATGAAGTTCTTCAGCGGCGCGCTGTTGGGCGTAAGGCCTATTTCAAGGAAGACCCCGTCCACCGAAAGGTCCAGTTTCTTTTTCCCGTCCGGGGATTCGAGCCTTATCCCCGTAAGCTTGTCGGTTCCAAGGTATTCCTGCACTTCCATCGGGTTATGGAAGGTCACGTTCGCCGCCTTGCTTACTTCCCGCACTAAAGAAACATCGGCCCGGAAATCGGGCCTGCGGTGCACCAGGTGTATCTCGGAGGCGAAGCCGAGCAGGTCCCTGGCCGAAGTGAACGCGGAGTTCCCGCCGCCGATAACGGCCACCTTCTTCCCCTTGTAAAGCGGGGCGTCGCAGGTGGCGCAGAAAGCTATCCCTTTTCCCATGAAACGCTCTTCGCCCGGCACGTCGAGCCGCCGGTATTCCTTGCCCGCGCAGTAAACCACGGACAACGCCTTGAACAGCCTGCCGTCCTCCATGGACAGAACGAATTCAGGCCCGCTCTTTTTTATTTTAGTCACGCGCGAGCCCACGGCCTGGGCGACGGGGTGGCGTTCCATGTGGGCGCGGAACGCTTCGGACATTTCGGCGCCGCTTACTTTCGCGAGGCCGAGATAATTCTCTATCCCGGCGGTATAGGTTATCTGTCCGCCTATTTTCCTGGCTATCAGGGCCACGTCCAGGCCTTTTCGCGCGGCATAAACGGCCGCAGACATGGCCGCGGGACCGCCGCCGACTATGGCCAGCTCGTAGACATGCCCCGGTTCGGCTTTCTTGATCTTTCCGGCCGACTGCGCTTTACGCACCTGTTCCATGAGGCTCTCGTATTGCCCCGGGTCTACGGCCTTGATGATCTCCAGGTAGGCCGCCGGCGCGGGCAGCGCCCCGGTGAAGGAGTGAATTTCGTTTATGATGGTCTTGGGTACGCCGGTGACCTCGTGCTTTTTGGAAAGTTCGGGGAATTCCGCCGCCTCCACCATATCCGCGC
The DNA here is from genome assembly GCA_021845705.1 of bacterium. Taxonomy (GTDB): domain Bacteria; phylum Elusimicrobiota; class Elusimicrobia; order Elusimicrobiales; family UBA9959; genus UBA9959. Next base: position 1,390 of record JAJZVJ010000174.1, on the reverse strand, counting down.
GGATGTGCTCGTTAATGAACGCGAACTGCTGCGCCACGTGCACCATAGCGGGGCAATACTGGCAGGTCAGCGTGGTCATCACCTGCAGGTGCACCGGTTTTTCTATCTTTTTCACCAGCGCTTCCAGCTGCGGGTCCAGGTTCGTCCGGCCGGTGGAGACCATGATTATGGCTTCGAGCAGGGAGCTGAACTCGTAACCGCCCGTCAGGCCGTAGAACCGTATGCCGTGGTCCCGCGCGCCTACGACCGCCGTGGCCGGCGCCTTGTCTATTTTGTAATTCAGGGCGGTATCGCCGTCCAACACCATATCATGCACTTCCAGTTTCAGGATATCCGTAAGCGCGCATAATTCGCGCAGCAGCTCCTCCTGCCGGGCGCAGGCCGGGCAGGCGCTTTTCTGCGTGAACAGCAAAAGGCGCACCGGGGACTTCAGGTCTGCCAGGATCAGCTTCAGTTCCGCTTTATCTTTTTCATTTATCATATCCGCCATACGGTCTTCCTTCCTAGTTGAAATCCGCCAGGGCCGGGCTTATGTCTATATTGTTAAGGTCGGCGTCCGCCAGCGGTCCCAGGCCGTCCAAGCCGCTCAGTTCGCCGTAGGAAGGCCGCTCTTTTTTATAGATGATCCCTATCGGCAGCTTTTCCTTTTCCGCCGCCAGCGCCAGCGCCGCGGCTTTATTCGACGGGTCGTGCTCCGGGCCTACCTTGTAGACCCGCTGGGAGTACCAGTCGAACGTATTCAGCTTGTTGAACGTTTTGCAGGGCTGGAACACGTCTATAAGCGAAAAACCTTTGTGAGCTATCCCGGCCAGGATAAGTTCCGCCAGGTGCTCTTTTTCTGCCGCGTAGCCGCGCGCCACGAAGCCGCAGCCCAGCGCCAGCGCCGCCTCCAGCGGCGGGAACGGCGACAATATCACCCCGCCGGGCTGGATCTTGGTCTTCATGCCGGGTTCCGAGGTGGGTGAGGCCTGCCCTTTGGTCAGGCCGTAGATCTGGTTGTCGTGCACTATCACGGTCATGTCCACGTTGCGCCTGATATTGTGAAGGAAGTGGTTGCCGCCCTCTCCGTAGCAGTCCCCGTCGCCCGTGGTCACTATGACCGTCAGTTCGCGGTTGGCTATCTTCGCCGCCGCGGCCGCCGGCAGAGCCCGGCCGTGCAGGCCGTTGAAGAAATTGGCGTTGATATAATGCGGCATTTTTGCCGCCTGGCCTATACCCGAGACCAGAAGCAGCTCCTGCGGCTTTTTGCCGAGCTTCGCCAGCGCCGTTTTTAGCGCCGCCTGCATGCCGAAATTGCCGCAGCCGCCGCACCAGGCCACGGGATCGGAAGAATCAAAGTCCTTCAGCTCCATATCAAATCCCTCCCGCCAAAGCGGCAAGCACTTCGTCC
>JAJZVJ010000173.1 GCA_021845705.1 bacterium | reverse complement strand
CCCTGCTGTGCGCGGAGCCCTGCGGGCTTATGACACAGTAGTACTAGACAAAAATACCCGCCGGGTGAGGGCGGGCATTTTATCGCGGGAAGTTAATCCGCGTCAGGAGACCTTTACGTTCTTGCCTACCCAGACGAAGCCGGACGGCAGCACTATGCACTGGCAGTGGGAGCTCAGTATGGAACTGTTTTCAGGGATGATATTCACAATGCCGTTGGTCCAGGAGACGTAACGGATGTGTTCCTTGTCGATCCACTCGTACACGCGAGGGCCCACACGGGGCATTATGCTCCAGACCACGGCGTCCGCCCACGGTATCTCGTTGGCGTCCGATGAATATTTCAGTTCAGGTATCTTCTGTCCAAGCGAATCCATAGTGCTCTCCTAATTCTTACTACCCGCGTGCGCCGGGGCCTGACGCGGGGACCGGGTTAGCAAAACCGTGTCGGAGCCCGACGCTTGCGTAAGCGCGGAGGGCGAGACGCGGAAGGGCGAGCACGGTGTGCGAGACCCTGTTTTTGCGTTCCGGTCCCCGTGGCAGGCTCCGCAAATTTTTTCAGACCGCGGACTGTACCCCGAATTCTGTCCGGCCCCTTGCGGGACCTGGAGGACCATTTATCTGTTGCGGCCCACTCTGCGCCTCCCCCCGGAGGGGGACGGACGGGCAGTCCAAGCGCAATTTTGGCCTTGCTTCAGGAGGGGCTTGCCCTGCCGTCCGCGTTTCCGCGGACGCGGTGCGCTCTTACCGCACCTTTTCACCCTTACCCTTGCGGGCGGTATGTTCTCTGTGGCGCTCTCCGTCGACGGGGGATGTAGCCCCCGCCTCCCGGCCTATGCCCCGCACATATTATGCTGCGAAGTTTGAACCGGCACCCTGCCCTGTGAAGTTCGGAAGTTCCTCCCTTCCCTCGCGGGAAGAGCGGCCCTCCATCCGCGGTCTGAAAATATATAATGAGGCCATGACCTAGAACAGCCTTGGCTGTTTTAGCGGGGCGTTCTCCCGCGCCAGCACCTTGTCCACGGCCGGGGCGACGCGCCTGGCGTTATCCAGTATCTGATTCACCAGCCTGTCAGCTTCCTTGTTCTTGTCGCGCTTAACACGGGAAAGAGAAAGCTTTTTGAACGCGGCGGCGGCCTTCCTTACCTCGGCCATCAGCCCGGCCAGCGCCGGGTCCTCTACCCGGGACTCCCCGCTGAACTGCCGCACCAGGAGCTCCGAATCCGAAAAGATCTCCAGTTCCTCGGCGCCAAGCCGCCCCGCCGTCTGCAGCGCCAGCCTCAACCCGCAGTATTCGGCGAAATCGTTCGTGCAGCGCCCGAGGTATTTCCCCTCTTCGCGGAGGATCTCCCCCGAGGAGTCTAAAAAAACCGCGGCGCAGGCCCCGTGCCCTGACTCGCCCCGCGACCCGCCGCCTATAAAGATCTCAAGCTTCTTTTCCTTCTTCATTAAGGCCCCCCGCTCCCTAATACTAAACCTTCTCCCCGTAAACGGTCTTCTCAAGATACATAAGCCGGCGGCAGTCCTGGCAGACGGCGAAAGCGTCGTGCTTTTTAATATCCAGCGTTTTCTGCGGCGTAAGGCTCATATGGCAGCCGCCGCAGGAGAATTTGCCGTTCGAAGGGTCCTCGTGCACCAAGGCCACCGCGAGCCCGTTCTTGTTGGACCGGATATTCTCGTAGTTATCCAGCAGCTCCGGATTAAGGGCGGCCGCGGCGGCCAGCCTTTCGGCCCTGGCCCTTTCAAGAGAAACGGCCAGCTCTTTCGCGGAAGCCTCAAGCGCCGCGACCTCCGCCCGCATGACCGCCTCCATCTGCTTCACTTCGGCCTGGATGGCCTTGTCCTGGACCGAGGCCTTGTCTATCTCCTCCAGCAGAAAAAGCACGCCGGTCTCAAGTTCGTCCTTGTTCTTTTTATCGTTCTCTATCTCGGTAAGCAGGGCCTTGAAGGCGTTGTTGTCCTTCACCAGGTTCAGGTCCCGCTGGTGCTTGCGTATCCCTTCCTCCGCTTCGGCTATCTTAAGCTCGCTGTCCTTCTTTTTTACCTGCAGGGCCAGCAGCGCCTGCCTCGCGGCGCTCATTGAATTCTTTTTCTCCGTGAAGGCGGCGTTAAGCGCCGCTATCCTGGCCGGCACTCCGGCGACAGCGGCCGTCATCGCGTCTATGGCGGAGTCTTTTTTCTGGAGCTCCACCAGCGCCCTGACTTCTATCGTGTGAATAATTTCCATTTAATTCCCCCGTTATAGCTGCCGGGCACAAAAGAACGGCGCCGGACCTAAGCCTGACCCTCCGCCGCCTTCAGCGGCTTCGCGGAATTCCCCTCGCCGCCCTTAACGTTCCTGAGGATAGCGATGGCCGCCCGGCTGCGGTTCAGCGTATAAAGGTGCAGGCCCGGCGCGCCGCCTTTGAGCAGTTCGGCCGCCTGAGCGGAGGCGTAGTCCACGCTGAACTTGAACAGCCCGTCCTTGTCCCCGTCCCAGCGCTCTATTCCCTTCCTGAGCGCGGCGGGGACCGTCACCTTCATCATCTGGGTGAAGTTCTGCATCTGTTTATAGCCGGTTATCGGCATAAGTCCCGGCAGGATAGGCACGCTGATCCCGGCGGCGGCGGTCTTTTCCAGGAACCTGAAATAAAAGGCGTTATCGAAAAAAAGCTGGGTTATAAGGTACTCCGCGCCGGCGGCCACCTTTTCCTTAAGATGCGAGATGTCCTCCTCAAGCGTGGGGGCTTCCGGGTGCTTCTCCGGATAGCAGGCGCCCCCGACGGAGAAATCCCCCATAGCGGCGAGGTCGGCAGTGAGCTGGGAGGCGTAGCTGTAATCGCGGCGCGGAGAAAGCCCCTCCAGGTTATGGATGTCGCCGCGCAGCGCCAGGATGTTCTTTATGCCCATGCCCTTAAGCCTGGAGCAGATCTCCCCGATCTCCGCGCGGGTATGCGCGACGCAGGTAAGATGGGCCACCACCTCCAGCCCCAGTTCGGCCTTAAGGACCCCGGAAAGCGCCACGGTGCGGTACGGCAGCGCGCCGTTGGAGGAATTAGTGACCGAGACGAAGTCGGGATTAAGTTCCTTCAGTTCGCGCGCGGCGTCGAAAAACCTGACGGAGTCCTGCTCCGTTTTGGGCGGGTAGAATTCGAAAGAGAAGATCTTTGCGCCTGTTTTAAGGTGTTCGGTAACTTTCATTATTCCGGGAAGCCGATCCTCGACGGCGGCCAGTAAGTGAACCAGGCCTTTCCTTTTATCAGGTTTTCCGGCACCGGCCCCCAGTAGCGGGAATCGCAGGAGCGGTCGCGGTTGTCGCCCATCACCATGTATTCCTTGGGAGGCACCACCACGGGGCCGAAGTTGTCGCGGATATATTCGGCGAACATTTTGCCCAGCATGCGGTTTTCCCAGAAAGTCTGGTAATCCCCCGGCGCGGTCCTGTCGGAACCCTTGGGGTAGCGGAACTGGTCCAGATACTGGGCGTAAGGCTCGTCCACGACCTTTTTCTTGTTAACGTAAAGCTGCCCGTTTATCACCTGCACCGTATCACCGGGCATGCCGACCACGCGCTTGATAAAATCCTTCCCGTACTGGCTGCCGCCGCACTGGAACTCGCGCGGGTCGGAAGAGGGGAACTGGAAGACTATGATATCCCCCCGCTTCACGGGGCGGAACTTAAACAGCTTCGTTTTGGTATAGGGAATGCGGACGCCGTAGATGAACTTGTTCACGAACAGGTGGTCGCCTATAAGAAAAGTCCTCTCCATGGAGCCCGAAGGGATCTTGAAGGCCTGCACGAACAGGTACATTACTACCGAGGCCAGCAGCACGGCCGAAAAAACCGTTTCGGACCACTCCATGTCCTCGCGCATGGCCGCGTTAACGCCGTCCTTAAGCGGGGTTTTTTGGGAAAGACCCTTCCAGTAGGCGTAAGCGGCGCCGGCCAGGGCCGCCAGCGCGCCGTAGGTCAGCTGCCGGGCGCTGAAGAGCATGGTGGTCACCACGTCTCCGCGGCGGTTGTCCAGGCTGACGGTCAGCAGCACCATAAGGGTGAAGGAGATAAGCGCGGCGAAAACCGCGTGCCAGGCCCGGGTGAAACCGGTGTCCGCCTTGAATTTCCCTTTCTCCTTGAAATGATGGGACAGGAAAAGATGCAAGCCCATCAGCACGCCGATCCAGAAAAGTTTTTCTTCCATAGTAGTTATTCTCCAGTTGATGTTAAATCACGATTAAACCGATAATCCCGAACTGAGTATCGGGGATCTTGAACCGGGAACTTAAAATGTTTTTCTCCTGATTCCCGGCTCTCGCCTCGCGATCCCCGATCTGCTTATATACGTCCCGAACGGCGCAACGGTTGCGTCCGCTTTATTTGTCCTGGCTTATCTTCAAAAGCGACATGAAGGCTTCCTGCGGTATCTCCACGGAGCCCATAAGCTTCATCTTGCGCTTGCCTTCTTTCTGCGCTTCCAGCAGCTTCCGCTTGCGGGTGATGTCGCCGCCGTAGCACTTGGCCAGCACGTCCTTGCGCATGGCGCCTATCGTCTCGCGGGCTATTATCTTACCGCCCACCTGCGCCTGCACGGCTATCTCGAACATGTGCCTCGGGATCAGCCCTTTGAGCTTCTCGCAGATCTGGCGCGAGTTAGCCAGCGCCCTGGAGCGGTGCGTTATGAACGACAGGGCGTCCACGGATTCGGCGTGCAGCAGGATCTCTATCTTCACCATGTCCGAGGACCTGTATTCGTGCGGCTCGTAGTCGAACGAGGCGTAGCCGCGGGAAACGGACTTCAGCCTGTCGTAGAAGTCCAGGATGATCTCGGAGAGCGGCAGGTAATATTCCACTATAACGCGCGTCGTTGAAATATACTCTATCTTGATGTGCTCCCCGCGCTTCTCCTTCAGGAGGTTCATGATCCCTTCCATATACGTAAGAGGGGCTATTATGGTTGCGAGCACGTAGGGCTCCATGATGTCCACCACGTCGCCGTAATGAGGGAAATCCGCCGGGTTGGTGACCTCCACGTACTTGCTCTCCTTTGCGCCGTGGCTGTCCTTCGCGAGCACTTTGTAGATGACGTTCGGGTTGGTGGCTATGAGCGGGATGTTGAACTCGCGCTCTATGCGCTCGCGGATAATATCCAGGTGCAGCAGGCCCATGAAGCCCAGCCGGAAGCCGAAACCGAGGGCTTTCGAGGTCTCGCCCTGGAAGTTGAACGAGGAGTCCGTGAGGTTCAGCTTCTCGATAGCCGTCTTGAGGGCGGTATAATCCGTGGTATTCACCGGGTAGAAGCCCGCGAAGACCACCGGGTTTACGTCCTTATAGCCGGGCAGGGGGGCGTCTATCCTGGTCCCCTTTTCGTAGATGGTGTCGCCCATCTTTATCTCGTGGATATCGCGGATGCCGGCGATGATATAGCCGACCTCGCCGGTCTTTATGGAATCCGCTCTTACCAGCTTGGGATTGAGGTAGCCGACCTCCTCCACTTTGTAGCTGGTCCCCTTGGAATAGAAACTGATGTACTTGCCGGCCGAGACGGCGCCGTCCACTATGCGGGTGTAGATGACCACGCCTTTGTAGACGTCGTAGAAAGAATCGAACACCAGCGCTTTCAGCGGCTTTTCGGCCGAACCCCGCGGCGGGGGGATCTCCTTGATGACGCGCTCGAGCACCTCGCGGGCGCCGCGGCCGTCCTTGGCGCTGATGCGCGAGGAGTCCTTCGGGTCCTTCAGCACTTCCCAGATCTGCTCTTCGGTGGCGTCGGGGTTGGCGTGCTCCAGGTCTATCTTGTTTATCACCGGGATGATAGTAAGCCCCAGCGACTGCGCCAGGTGCGCGTGCGCCAGGGTCTGCGCCTCAACGCCCTGCGAAGCGTCCACCAGCAGGATGGCGCCCTCGCAGGCGGCCATCGCGCGGGAAACCTCGTACGAGAAGTCCACGTGGCCCGGGGTGTCTATAAGGTTCAGTATGTATTCCTCTCCGGAGTCTGACCTGTAGAGCATGCGCACGGCCTTGGCCTTAATGGTTATGCCGCGCTCGCGCTCCAGCTCCATGCCGTCGAGGAACTGCTCTTTCATCTGCCGGTCGGGAACCGTGTTGGTTATATTGATGAAACGGTCGGC
>JAJZVJ010000172.1 GCA_021845705.1 bacterium | reverse complement strand
CAGCCAGCCAGCCAGCCAGCCAGCCAGCCAGCCAGCCAGCCAGCCAGCCAGCCAGCCCAATAATTCTTTAGGAACATTTTTTTACCGCTTTGTCAAACGTGCGTTTGGCCGTCTTGTCGGCCATAGGCCTTGTGGACGGCACTGGCATAGCCTTGTGCCGTATCAAACACGGTGTGCTCAGGCGGCCAAACGTGCGGCGGCTGTTTGCGGGGACGGTTTTTCCGTGGCGGGCATATGGAAGGCCGGCAAGGACGGGCGGGAAACGGGGGGTGTGGTATGCTGCAAATGATAAAGCCTTCCGCGCGGAGAATCCCCGGCCGCTCCGGGCCGTGCGCGCTGGCGGCGCTGCTGGCCGTACTGGCGGCGTTTATCTGGCCGGCGCCGGCGCGTTGCGATAACGGCACCGAATTCGGCGTGTCGGATACCCTCAAGGTAATGGGGACGGCCGGTACGGTGCCGGACCCCAATCTGGCCGTCAAAGGCTTTTCCGTCTTCGGCTCCACCGATGTGCTTACCTATATTTCCACCGCGCCGGGCAATGTGATAATAAACGGCGCGCTTGAGGTGTCGAGCGACGCGTATATAACCGGCATTTCCACCTTTACCGGCAACGCGTTTTTCGGCTCCACCATAACGGTAAGTTCCATAAGGGGCCTTTCCGCGCCGCTTACCGGTGACGCGCCGGCCACAAAAGCCTACGTGGACGCTTCGCTGCTGGACAAGTGCGCCCTGGGCAGCGCCACCGCCGCCGACATAGTGGCGGGCAAAAGCGCGGATATAAACTGCGATAATTTCGCCGAAGTGGGAACCCTGGCGGCGCAGACGCTGGACGTCTCCACGGACGAGGTGAAGACCGGTGTTTACGCGGCCACCTGGCTGTCCGTGGTGGACGCTGACCTGGCGGCCGGCAATATAAGGAGCGGCGTTAATATATTCGGCCATGCCGGCACGTTCACCAGCGGCGCCACCGCCACTGCGGGGGATATTTTGAGCGGCCTGACCGCTGGTGTAAACGGCACTATGATAACCGGCACATTGGCCACGCAGACGCTTAACCCGGCCAGCAACAATGTGCTTGCGGGCTATTACAACGCCACCACGCTGTCGGCGGTGGACGCTGACCTGGCGGCCGGCAATATAGCGGTCAGCACGGTGGTCTTCGGCGTAACCGGCACCTATACCAGCGACGCCACGGCCACGGCGGCGCAAATCTTGGCCTCACAAACCGCGTATGTAAACGGCGTGAAGCTGACGGGCACATTGGCCACGCAGACGCTTAACCCGGCCAGCAACAATGTGCTTGCGGGCTATTATAACGCCACCACGCTGTCGGCGGTGGACGCCGACCTGGCGGCCGGCAATATAGCGGTCAGCACGGTGGTCTTCGGCGTAACCGGCACCTATACCAGCGACGCCACGGCCACGGCGGCGCAGATCCAGGCCTCACAAACGGCGTATGTAAACGGCGTCAAGCTTACAGGCACGCTTGTGCCCAGAGCATTGCCGGACACCGGGCAGACAACCGTTTACACTGCGTCTGATGACGCCAGTTATAACCCGGCGAACACCCAGCTTAGCTACACCGATAACGCGGACTTTACCATAACCGATAACCGGACGGGCCTGATGTGGAAAAAGTGCTCCGAGGGCCAGAATAACGATTCAACCTGTTCCGGCACGGCGGGGACTTATACATGGGCGAACGCCATAACCCAATGCGAGGGTTTAACTGCTCCCGGTGGTTACACCGACTGGCGTCTGCCGAATATGAAGGAATTATTTTCAATAATCAAATATGAAGGCACAGCCCCGTTTATAGACCAGACAAATTTTCCCGCTACGGTGAATAGTACTTACTGGACCAGCACCACTTATGTGCCGAGTACTACCTACGCGATGATCGTGACCTTTAGCAACGGTTACGTGAACGGCAACTTCAAGACTGTCAACGACTACGTCCGCTGCGTCCGCGCCGGCCCGTGATCTGCAATTCGGCAATTGGGGGTTCCAAGGGGGGAGGCCCCCCTTGGATAAATGTCGGGGCTTCAATCTGTGCGGAATTCCGGAGACAGTATATTTATGGTGGGAAATCAGATTTACCCTGCGCCGTGCTGCTTCCCCCGGGCAAGGCTATGCAGGAGCTATGCTCATTAGGCCTATGGCCATGCCGTAACAGCGCTATGCGCATCAGACGGCCAGACGGCCTACCCGACCCAGGGGCGGCCCGCGGCGGCGGCAAATCGGCCGGAGGCTATTTCGTTTCCAGGGTGGTAAGGCGGGTTTCGTGGTCTTTGAGTTTTTCGTCGTGGTCCATGATGGCCCGGCCGCGCAACGTGTCGTGGTTGCGGTATGATAAGGCTTCCGCGGCAAAAGCGTCGATGGAGGAAAGAATGTCGCTTTTAAAACTTCTTAGCGTTTCCATCATATTATTTTCCATCCGATCGATACGCAAATTTGTTTTCGCAACTTCAACGGCGACTGAGTCGATCCGGCCGGTGAGTTTCTGCTCCACGCCGTCAATTTTGTCGGTGAGTTTTTGTTCAACGGCGTCTATCCTGCCGGTCAATTTTTGTCCCAGTTCTTTAAGTTCGGTTTTTGTCGCCAGTTCCTTCAGGTCGTCTTTGGTCGCGGGCGCGGATTTGTTGTTGTCGCTCATATGGGCTCCAAAAATTATGCAGGCAGATTTATGAATAAAGTCTACATAATTACGTTCCTGTCCGGATGGGCCAAAGGGCCTACGGCCGGCCGGGCGGTTGGTTGACTATGGCGCAATACGAACACCTTCCGATATATAAAAAAGCCATGGACCTGGCGGTGTATGTGGAAACCATAGTGCGCGGGTTTCCGAGGTATCACAAGTACACCATAGGTTCCGAAATGCGGGCCCTGGCGCATAAAGTTCTTGTTCTGGTTGTACGGGCTAACTCGGAGCAGGACAAGAGGGCCTCCCTGACAGGGGTCAGGGAGGCGCTTGAGGAGTTGAAGATACTCACCAGGATAGCGCATGAGCTGAAGGTGTTCGCCAACTTCAACTCGTTCGAATGCCTGGTGAAGCTGCTGGTGGAGGTTTCAGGACAGAACGATGGCTGGCTGAGAAGCCGGAATCCCGCCCGCCCTTCCGACGAAGGGCCGGGCCGGGAGCGGGCTTATATTCACGGGGCGCCCCGGCCACCCGGCGGCGGCAGGTAGTGTCGGTTGTAAGTTGCGGTGAACCTGCCGTTGCCGGGTATGCTGTTCAGGGATACCCTTCCCCGCCCGCCGGGGGATTGGTTGACCGGTGGCCCCGCGCTTTTCCCCAGAGAGGGCCAAAGTGCGGGGAAAGTGCCGGGGCTAATGTGCCGAATACTACCAACGCGATGAACGTGAACTTTAACAACGGTAACGTGAACAACAACAACAAGACTAACAACAACTACGTCCGCTGCGTCCGCGCCGGCGCGTGAATAAATGAAAGAGGACCTGTTTTCATTCTCCAATCTCCACCGCTGCTATCTTAAATGCCGCGCCAGAAAGAGGAATACAATAAACGCGCTGCGTTTTGAGATGCGGCTGGAGGAGAACCTGGCCCGTCTGGAGAGGGAGCTTAAAACAAGGTCGTATCAGCCGGCCCGTTCTGTCTGTTTTGTGGTTAAAAAACCCAAGTTCCGGGAGATCTTCGCCGCCGACTTCAGGGACAGGATTGTGCACCATGTCCTGGTGGATTATCTTGAAAAGATCTTCGAGCCTAAATTCATCTTTGATTCCTGGGCGTGCAGAAAAGGGAAAGGCACGCATAAAGGCGTGGAGCGCCTTCAGACGCTGGCGCGGCGGGTTACGGCCAACGGCACCAGGCCCGCGTTCTACCTGCAGATGGATATAAGGAATTATTTCGGGAGTATAGACAAAGGCATACTGCTGGGCCTGATAAGGCGCAGGACCAGCCACCCGCAGGTGTTGTGGCTGGCCGAGAAGATAATAAACAACGACTGCACCCGGAATTATGTTTATAAGGGTAAATCGGGGCTGCTTAACCTGCTGCCGCCGCATAAGACGCTGTTCAACGCCGCCGCCGGGCGCGGTCTGCCTATCGGAAACCTGACAAGCCAGTTCTTCGCCAATGTCTACTTAAACGAACTGGACCAGTTCGTCAAACGCGAATTGAAAGCCGGGTATTATCTCCGCTATGTTGACGATTTTATCCTGCTTTCCGGGAGCAGGGAGGAGCTGGCCCTGTGGCGGCAGAAAATAACCGATTTTGCGCGCGAAAGGCTGGCGCTGACCATACACCCGCAAAAACAGCTTATCGCCCCTGTTTCAAACGGCATAGATTTCCTGGGTTATATAGTGCGGCCCGGCTATATGCTGGTGAGGAGGCGGGTTGTAAATAATTTCAGGCTCGCGTTGCGGCTGGTGCGGGAAACGGCGGTGAAGGGCGGCGTAATTGAATTTGCGCCGGAGTCTGCGTTAAAGGCCGGGAGCACCATTAATTCCTACCTGGCCCACCTGGCTTATGCCCATTCGCACGGGTTAAAAACCGCCCTGGCCGCAAAATACGGGTTTATGGGGGAATTCAAGCGCGCGGCCAGGCTGGTTACGCCGCGTTATTTTGCGAGCCTGGCTGTGCAATACGCGTTTTTTAAGGGCGTTCTCGGCGGGATCGAATTCTACTGGGATGAGGGCGGCCAGCGGTGTTTCAGGGACAGGCCGGTCCTTATGTTTTTCCCCGTGGGGCGGCACTACGCTTTTTACGGCCCGGACGCGGCGGTTGCGGCACAGGTTCTGGGGTTGAAGGTGAAAAGGCGCGGGAACTTTTCACCGAGTGTCCGTAAGCGGTTGGGTTCGTGCTGCGCCCTTCTTCCTAAGGCGCTGGGAGAAAAATACGCCCGAAAAGCCGCAGCCAAAGGGTATGGCGCTTATCTGCTGGCAGAAACAAAAGCCGTGCGGTTCGACCATAAACTGCTGTCAAGGGTGCTGGTGAAGTACGTGCCGGGCTTATCTTTGGCGTAAGGGGAGGGGCGCCGGGGCCGGTTAGGCCGCTACTTCGCTTCCAGCTTCCGGAGGCGGGTTTCGTGTCCGGTAATCTGTGCGGTGTGGTCCGACAGTATGGCCGCGTGGGTAAGGGCTTTCTGGTCGTATTTTTCGCCCTTGAAAAGGGTTTTTTCGTATGCCGACATTACACTGCTATAAACTTTATCCATCTTATCCATCATCTTGTCCATTTTCTGTTCAAGTCTGGAGTCAGCCTGAACCTGGCTTAAATATACCTTCTCAATTTTTTGCTCCAGTTCTTTCAGCTCGGTTTTTGTCGCCAGTTTCTGTATGTCAGCTTTTGTCGCTTGTTCCAGCTTCTGCAGGTCGGCTTTTGTCGCTTGCTCCAGCTTCTGCAGGTCGGCTTTTGTCGCCAGTTCTTTCAGGTCGGCCTTTGTCGCCGGTGCGGATATATTGTCGTTCATTTTTACCTCTGGGCTTATATGGAAAAACTTGTAAATACATTTTACACAATTGCGTTGCGGGCCGGATGGGCCAAAGGGCCTATGGCCTGCCGGCCGGAAAGCCACGGGGGGCTTCCCCGGCTCGGGATGGAGGGGGCGGGCGGACTGGCGTCAGGATTTTTATGGTCCGTTTAATGCCGCGGATATTATATGTGCTGCCTGCGCTGTGCTGCCTTCTTGCCGCCTGCCGCGCGTCGGCCCCGGTTGGGGCGAAGGCCGGGGAGGCCGTGGTAAGGGGCGGTTCCATGAGCCCGCTTCTTAAAGACGGGGACGTGGTAAAAATTGATTACGGTTTCTATTCCGCGCACGAGGTGAGAAGAGGGGACCTGGTGGTCTGCCGGCTCGCTTTCCGCAAGGACCCGATAATAAAACTGGTGCGCGCCGTGCCGGGCGACAGGTTCGCGCTGAAGGCGCTGCCTGACGGCGGCGCCCTGTTGCTGGTGAACGGCTCCGTGGTTAAAAATTCCGCCGGCGAGCCGTATAAATTCGGCAGGAGGCACAAGCGTATGCTGGCGTTGTATGCGAACGACTATAAGGGCGTTATCCCCGCCGGCAGTTATCTGCTGCTGGGAGACCTGGCCGGAGGCACGCTTGACAGCAGCGTTTTTGGGCTGCTGGACAGGGCGGCGATAATAGGCAAAGCGG
>JAJZVJ010000171.1 GCA_021845705.1 bacterium | reverse complement strand
ATTGCGGGTTGTGCACTACGGCCGTGCCGGTTTCTTTTAAGATGTCCATTTCCGCTTCGTTCACGTGCACGCAGTGCGCGGCTATGGACTTGCGGCCGAGTATGCCGAAGTCCCGCAGGCGCTCTACTACGCGCATCTTGTGGTGCGACTCGCAGTCTATCTGGTCCGAGGTGGATTCCGCGGTATGTATGTGGAAGCCCGCCCCTAGCTTGTGCCCGCGGTAGGCGGCCTCTTCCAGGGTTTCGTCGGAAATTGTGAAAGAGGCGTGCAGCCCGAACATGGCCGTGACCGTGTTGTCGTTCTTTGCCGCCGCGGCCGCAATAAAGGCCGAATTCTCGTCCAGGGCTTCTTTGGCTTTTTCCTTTCCGTCGCGGTCCGAGACCTCGTAGGCCAGGCAGGCGCGCAGGCCGGTTTCCCGTACCGCTTTCTCTATGGCGGCCAGCGAGCCGGTTATGGCATAGGGGCTGGCATGGTGGTCTATAAGGGTGGTAGTACCCTTTCTCACAGCGTTAATTAACGGGATCACAGCGCTGTAGTACGAGTCGGCGTCCGTGAGCTTTTTATCGAGCCGCCACCAGAGGTTGTTCAGTATCTCCACGAAGTTCCGCGACGGGGCCGCCTTGCCGAGGCCCCGGGCGAAGGTGCTGTAGAAATGCATGTGCGCGTTTATGAAGCCCGGCATCACCAGCTTGCCCGACGCGTCTATCACCTTCGCGTACCTGCCCTTGAAATTTTTCTGCGGCGCTATCTTCTTTATCAGCCCGCCTTCTATCAGCAGGGCGTAACCTGTCAGCACCCGGTTCTTTTCCCCCAGCGTGACGATGATGCCGTTCTTGATCAGTATAGATTTCATGGTAGATCCTCAGCCCTAATCGGGGCAAACCTTCAGCTCCGCCGCGGTGCGCTTGCGCATCTCCAGCGCGCCGGAGAAGCACTTTTTCACGCAGAGCGAGCAGCCTATGCATTTTGAAGCGTCGAACTCGGGAACTTTATTCCCGTCCAGTTTGACCGCCAGGTAGCCGCAGCGCGCGCAGTTGCCGCAGTGGCGGCACAGTTCAGCGTCCACGGCGGGGATGTTCTTCACCGGGGTAAGGTCCGGGAAGCTGGTTATGGGGCCGGGCAGCGCGCAGCCTATGAATTCCCCCACCGATTTAAAGCCTTTCTCCTCAAGCATGTGGCTGAGGCCCCAGTTCAGTTCGTCTATTACGGCAAAACCATATTTCATGACAACCGTGCAGAACTGCACGGACTTCGCGCCCAGCGCAAGGAAATTCGCGGCGGCTTTATAATCCATAGGCCCGCCGTTGCCGGATATCGGAACTCCCAGGTTGGCAGCCTTGGCGATAGTCAGGTTGCTTATGGGGGCGACGCCCTCGCCGCTCATGCCTACCACCATGCCTTCGTCCCAGCGGCCTTTCCCGGAGAGGCGCTTGCGGAAAGAAAGCGCGGGGAAGGAGTTAGCTAGCGTAATGCCTGCTTTCTTATGCGGGTATCTGGCGTAAACCTGCTTTATCGCGTTCACTACCTGCCAGATGGCGGTAACGGCGCCGGTAAGCTTGAACAGCTTGGGGATCTCCGGGTCCGAGATCTCCATGACCCAGCCTATGATCTTGGCGGCCAGTTCCGGGTCCTGGGAGACTATATCGCCCTTGGTCCCGTCGCCGCCCTGCGGGCAGGAGAGCGAATACTCAATGGCCATAGCGCCGGCTTTTTCCAGCTTCAGGGTGTTGGACTGCCAGGCTTTCTTGTCGGCCTCGTCGTCGCCGGTCACGGGCCCGCCGGTGGAGGCCGCGGTAAGGCGGTCAGGGTATTCTTTTACCAGCCGCGCTACTTCTTTGCAGACGCGGTCCAGCGCGTGGCCGGAGACATTGTCGGAATTGCCGTAGGTGTTCTCCGTAAAGGTGACCATGTACTCCGACGGAATATGTATGCGCAGGCCGTCGAAGGCGGTCTTCATCACCACTCCGGGCCAGCCCGCTTCGTAGGCGCGCTTCACCTGGCCGTAGCCGTCGGAGTGGGGGGAGGCGGAGATCATGAAAGGGGACCTGAGCTTGCGGCCGAAGAAATCCGTTTCAAGGGAGACGGGCAGCATATTGCGCCCCGCAAGCAGCACGGTGCTCTTGAGGTTATTCGGTATGGCGGGGGCTTTCTTCCCCTGCATGAAAGCGTGGGCTTCCATGGCGGCGTTCTTGCCGGAGGCCGCGCCTTCCACCACCGTGGCCGCGCCGTTGCGGCAGTCGCCGGCGAGAAAAACGCCTTTCTGCTTTTTATCCACGAAGACCGGCAGATTCTTTATGGCCAGTACCACGAAACCGATGTCGGTGCGGACCTGCCCGGTGCCGGGAATATCTTTCGCCTTGCCGTCCAGCCGCACTATCTTTATGCCTTTACCGCCTTTCAGGATGCCGGTTATGCGGCTTTTGGCGTTTATATTGATTCCGGCTTTAAGGATATCGCGCAGTTCGTGCTCCGGCAGCTGGATGTCGCCGATGTTCTTGCGGGTGAAGATCTCGGCTTTGGCCGCGCCCAGACCGAGCGCTTTGGTCGCGCAGTCCGCGGCCACGGCGCCGCCGCCTATTACGGCCACGTTCCTGCCTTTTACTTTGTATCTGGCGGAGTTGCGCAGGTATTCCAGGCCTTCCACGCCCAGAGCCTCGTTCTCTATCCCGAGTTTAAGCTGCTTATCAACTCCGGCTGTGACGATGACCGCGGCGTATTTCTTCAGCAGGGAAGCGGGGTCTTTTACGGCCGCGACCGTCTTTATTGAAATGTCGCCCAGGGTTTTTATGAACTCTATCTCCGTGCGCAGCACTTCTTTTGGAAAGCGCGCGTCGGGGATAAGGTTGCAGGCGCCGCCGGCTTTTTTATCCTTTTCGAAAATATCTATTTTATAACCAAGCTGCGCCAGGGTACCCGCGGCGGCGAAGCCCGCCGGGCCGGCGCCTACCACGGCGACCTTTTTCCCGTTGGGGTCGGCTTTCGTGAATTGCGGCATCACGCCCAGTTCTTTGGCTTTCTGCACCACCGCCGCCTGCACCGCCGGGATGTTGATGGGGTTGTCGAAGAGCTTGCGCGAGCAGGCCTTGACGCAGAACCAGTCCGGGCAGACCGCGCCGCAGACGCCGCCGAAAGTGTTGTGCCCCATGATAAGGGCCGCCGAGCGTTTAAAATCGGACTTTTCCATCCGGCGGACGGCCATTATGAAGTCCGCCGGGGAGCAGTCGGCGGGGCAGGCGGTCTTGCAGGGTTTTTCTTCGCAGTACAGGCAGCGCTCCGCCTCGGTCTTAAGCTGCGCGTCGCTGAGGAAATTTATTTTTTTCATATGTACCTCGTCCGGTAGTATATTTTATTATTTTTAGGCCCGTTTATGACGGATCCTGGCTTTAAGCCTGAAATGTTCGCAGTCGTAGAAGAAGCGGTAGAAGACCAGGAAGCGCCAGCCTCCCCTCTTTATCTCCTCGTCGGCGCGGGCGGAAAGTTCGGAAATTTCGGAATCCTGCGGCAGGGCCAGGATATGGGCGCGCCAGCCGGGGCGGCGGTTGGGCTCGTCGAGGCGCAGGTCTATTACGCCGCCCTGCCGCCGGGCCCAAAGGCCTTCAAGGTTAAGCCGCGCCTCCAGCCGCGCCGGCGAGAACATCTTAAGGGGCGCGGTATAGGTTACCGAGGCGCTGTACCGGCCATAGTCCGACCGCACGCGCTTGAAGTCGGCGCGCAGCGGGGCGCCCCTGGCGTCGAGGAAAGAGGACAGCGGCAGGGCAGGCAGGAAGATCCGTGTGCCCGGCGCCGCGGCCAGGCGGGTTTCGTTGAACGGCAGCCAGGCGCGGACGGCCGCGGGCTCGGTTTCCCGGGAAAATATATAGACGGTCGCGTACGGCAGTCCCTGGCCGTGGCGGCAGGAGAACACGCTGTCCTGCACCGACTGCAAACCTTTTTCGTTGTTCAGCTGCAGGCAAACTTCCGGCAGGTCCCCGAAAGCGGGGCGGTAGTCCAGGTTGCCGCCTATCAGGGCTTTCAGCTCGTCCGTGGTCTTGTAGTTGAATTCCGGCGCCAGGTTGCGCGCTATCGCCAGGTGGCGCAGGGCTTCCTTCTTGTCGCCGCGGAGCGCGTAAAGCTTGCTCAGCCGGTAATACAGGTCGGAGATCCCGGTCTCCTGCTTGCCGCCGATGGTCTTGCGCAGTTCCACGCAGGCGGTCTTGTAGTCTTTGCGCAGGACGGCCAGGTCGGCGCGCATCACCGGCAGGAAGTCGTGGTCGCTGGCCAGGCGGGCGGCTTCGTTTATGGCGGTCTCCGCCTCGTCCAGCCTGCCGGAGTGCAGCAGGCCCTCGATCAGCGCGAAGCGCAGCATGATGTTCCCGGGGTGGTGGCGTATCTCCTCGGCGGTCAGGCGGTACCAGGCGTCGAACCGGCCCATCCAGGCGTTGTGGTAGGCCTCCACGAACCAGGTGAAGAGCGAGGGCCCCGGAACGGCCGCGTCTATCCTTCCGGCATATTCCCCGGCCTTTTCATGGTTCCCGGAGAGCATCTCTTCGCGCGCGCAGAGCGCCAGCAGCGCCGGGTCACCGGCCCCGCCGCGCAGGTAATACTCCATGTTGCGCTGCCAGTCCTTGTCGCCGGAGAAGTATTCCGCCAGCAGGCCGGCGTGCAGGCGTTCCTCGGCGGTCCTGCCGGTCCTGGCGACCTGGCGCATGCGTTCCGCGGCTTTGCGCACTACGGGCGATTCGCCCAGATGGGGGCGCAGCACCGCCACCATCGCGTTGGCGTCCACGGAGAGGGGGTCCAGCTTTACGGCGTCGCGCACCAGCGCGTTGGCCTGGTCCACTGAAAAATCCACGAAGTAGGCCAGCGCGGCCTCGCTGGCCAGCCTGGCGGCCTCCCGCCGCTGCTCCTCCGTGACCGGCGGCTGCGCCGCTTTCTTTTCCCCGGAGTTCTCGGCGGGGCGCAGCATGCCCCGTATGCCGTCCACGATCTGGGTCTTTATGCCCCTGGGCCTGGCCGCAAGGCGGACGGCGTCGGCCAGCTCGCGCGCGTCCTTGAAACGCCGGGCCGGGGCCTTCTCAAGGCACTTCATTATGACCAGGCCCAGCGCGGGCGAGAGGGACGGGTTGAAGCGGGAAGGAGGGGTACACTTGTCCTGCGTTACGGCCTTTATGAACGCGGCGGTATTGTCCCCTTTAAAGGGATGTTCCAGCGTCATCAGCTCGTAGAGCACGGTCCCGAGGCTGTAGATGTCGGAAGCCGCCGAAGCCTCGCCGCCGGAAAAAGTCTCCGGGGCCATGTAGCGCAGCGTGCCCATCATCGGCTGGCCGGTAGTGATGTCCGAGGAATCCGAGAACTTGGCCAGGCCGAAGTCCGCCAGTTTGGGCGGGCCTTTGCGCCCGATAAGTATGTTGGAGGGCTTGATGTCGCGGTGCAGTATCCCCAGCGAATGCGCCTCGTAAAGAGCGTCTGCCACGCCGGCCACCAGCGCGGCGGCCCTGTTCTCGTAGTCGGGCTCGGCCAGCGGGGGGCCGGCAGGCGGCCGCAGGAAGTACGGCAGGTCTTCGTCTTCGGGGGACGGGGCCTGGAGGTAGCCGTAGCGCTTCAGCTCCTCCATGTCCCCGGCGTTGTGTACCGCGCGGGCCAGCTCCAGGCAGGACAAGAGCGTCTTGCCGTCCACGAATTCCATGGCCAGGTACGGCAGGCCTTCGTGCTCGCCGAAGGAATAAACTTTTATGATGCCGGGGTGGTCGCAGCGGGCGATGGCGGCGGCCTCGCGCAGGAAGCGCCGCTTCCCGCTGCCGGCGGCCTGTTCGGCCAGCACCATCTTCAGCGCGGCGTCGCGTTGCAGCGTACGGTCGTAGGCGCGGTACACCACGCCCATGCCGCCGCGGCCGAGTTCCCCGGTGATCTTGTAAGCGCCTATTTCGTCCCCGTTCTTTACCATCGTGTCAGTAACGATTTTACTATAATATAAACGGCAATATATTCGAGGACGACCATGAAAACACTCCTGATAAAGAACGCGCAGGTACTGGCCACTATGGACGGCAAAGGCCGCGAGCTCCGCGGGGGGGACGTTTATGTTGAAGGCCCGGAGATCAGGAAAGTAGGGAAAAACCTTAAAGTTAAAGCGGACACCGTA
>JAJZVJ010000170.1 GCA_021845705.1 bacterium | reverse complement strand
CCTGCCGGAATATATAGACGCGGTGCGTATCATGACCTTCCACAAGAGCAAGGGCCTGGGCTTCAGCGCGGTGATCAATTTGATGTACGAAGAGCGCCCCCAAAGCGCCCCCATGTATTTTGAGGAGCGCGACGGCGTAATTAACGTTTACCACATCACCAAGGCGGCGGCCGAGAACTGCGTTAACCTGGGGCGCGTTTACAAGGACCGCAAGACCGACGGGAACGTGCAGGACCTGAACGTGCTGTACGTTGTAAGCACCCGCGCCCGCCACGAGCTTTATAATTTGATCATCCGCAAGGCCCGCAAGACCGAGGCCAAAGAAGCCAGACTGCTGGACGTGTTCGAGAATTACGAGGCAGGCAGGCCCGCCGCGCAAAAGCCGGAGCGCCGCAAGTCCTCCGCCCCGGTAAAGATAATCTCCCCGGAAGCCCGCCCGGAGCGGCGCTTCGACGCGCTTAAGCCCACCTACGCCAGCTTCTTCGAAACCGCCGAAGGCGAACTGGTACACGGCATCCTGGCGCGGTTCGTGGAACTGCCCAAAGACCTTGAGCCGGCGCTTTCCGCCGCCTATGACGAGCTCGCCCCCGGCTTCCCCTTTAAATTCGATAAATTAAAAGTGATAAAAAGCCTGCTGGCTTTCCTCACCGGCCCCGCCGCCGCCCCGCTCTTCGCCCCGGCCCGGGGCCGCGAGGTACTTGTGGAAGCCGAATTTATAGACAAAACCGGCGCCCTCTTCCGCATGGACCGCGTGCTGGCGGATCCCGACGGGGTAACCGTAATAGACTTTAAGACCGGCGGCGAGAACACGGAAAAGTACGCCGCCCAGATGAAAAACTACCTCTCGATCATCGCCGAAGTCTACAGCAAGCCCGCGAAAGCCCTGCTTGCGTACGTGGACCTGGGTAAAGTTATCCCGCCGGCCTTCGGCTGACCATATGATGAAATATATCAAGATCTCCACCCTGGTGCTCGCGGCGGCGCTGGCCTGCGCGGGGCAGGCGCGCGCGCTGGTGGTTACCGGCCTGGACGCGGCGGAGGCGACTGATTTCGAACAGTTCGCCGGCAAGCGCGTCGGCCTTATAACCAACCAGACCGGCGTGGACCGGCAGGGGCGCAGCTCGGTGGACGCGCTGTTCGCCTCGCGCAAGGCCAAACTCGTCGCCATTTTCAGCCCGGAGCACGGCTTCCGCGGCAACGCCGCCGACGGTGAAATTATCACCGACTCCACCGACCCCGTCACCGGCCTGCCGGTATACAGCCTTTACGGCAGCGTCCACCGGCCCACCGCCGCCATGCTCTCCGGCATAGACGTGCTGGTGTTCGACATACAGGACGTCGGCGCCCGGTTCTACACCTACCTTACCACCATGGCCCTCTGCATGGAAGAAGCGGCCCGGCATGGGATCCCTTTTGTGGTGCTGGACCGGCCCAACCCCATAAGCGGCATGGTGCTGGAGGGCCCGGTGCTGCCCATGAACATCCAGGATTTCACCGGCTACTTCCCGGTGCCGGTGCGCCACGGCATGACCGCCGGGGAAATGGCGCTGCTGCATAAGGACCTCCGCGGCATCGACGTGGACCTTTCGGTGGTCAAGCTGCGGGGGTGGGACAGGGCCGCGTTCTACGGCGACACGGGACTTGCCTGGGTGAACCCTTCCCCGAACATCCGGGACGTGGACGCCGCTATAATGTACCCCGGCATAGGCGGTTTTGAATCCACCAATATGGCCGTGGGCCGCGGCACGGACGCGCCGTTCCTGTGGTTCGGCGCGCCCTGGCTGGACGCCGACAGGCTTGTAAACACCCTTAACGCCGCCGGCCTCCCGGGCGTGCGTTTCCGCGCCGAAAGCAAAACCCCGGAGAAGGACATCTACGCCGGCAAGCTGTGCCGCGGCGTAAGTATGGAGATAACCGACCGGGCGGCGGTCCGGCCTATGGACATCTTTGTGCGGGCGGTGTGCGCCCTGCGCGACAAGGCTTATTACCGCGATTTCCGCTTCGACCCCGGCGCCCCGCGGCTTATAGCGGGCAACAACGTCTACAAGGCGGTCTTCGAGTCCACGGACCCGCCGGAAAAGATCATCGCCGATTTCCAGGCCCAGTGCCGTAACTTCGACAAACTCCGCGGCAAGTACCTGTTGTACTGAAGTTTAGTCGGCCTTCAACATTCAGTTTGCCTGCAAATATGCAGGTAGCGTCGTGGAGGCCTAGGGGCGAACATGACTTTATGATTATTTATCCACAGCAGGTTTGATCGTCGTTGGTAATAAATAATGGGGTCATGTGCGTTTCCTGTTTTATATTTCTTGTTTTTAACCCCAAATCCCGTTAAGCACCAACACTAAAAAATAACCGGCACTTTCACTTAGAAATAAACAGAAAGGGTGGGCTCAAGGGAGAATTTATCTAGGAGCGCGCCCTTGATGCCCCATGGTTTAGCGGGCTCGTTGTGAAAGTCATAATTACCCGCAAGAGAAATCCCTATCCTGGCCTGCGGCCGGTATTCGACTCTGAACGAAGCCATCGGGGTGTAGTACATTGTCTTACCGCATATGTGCAGAGTGTACAAAACAGCCCCGGCTCCGGCATAATACGCCAGTTTACTGGAATTATTTAATCGTAATTCCAGCTTGGCGCGAAGGGCTTCAACATTCAAGATGCCTCTGAATGAGTAGGTAGCGTTAGTGGCGGCTGCGCCATCCCCGCTTCTCATGTAAGATACGTCCGCCGTTAGTTTCGCCGTCGGAGAATATCTTACGCCGGCTCCGATCATTGCCAGGGTAAAAGCCTTCGGCGTCATGGTGTACGTGCCGTCATAAATTCCTGGGGCTAACGAATTGCTGTTGGAGCGCTTATTATAAAGAAAATATATCCCCAGGGCCTGCTCTTCCGGCACCAGGGAGAGATACGGCTTGGCGTCATCCTCGAAAGCCTCAGCCTGCAGTTCTTCGTAGGCGGAAACGATCACGGCGGAAGTTTCGGCGTCTACAAGCCGTGCGTTCACTTGGTAGCTGCCGTCCACCTTTTGAATGTTCCCAAGCAGTAATATCTTTGCGCCCGCCAGCTTGCCCAGGCGGACCGCGGTATCGCTGTCCACAGCCCCGGAGGCCTGCAGCTTCTGCTCGCTCAGGAGTTTGCCTATCTCGCCGCGCTCCACCACGGTAAACGTGCCGTCCGCCACGAAACGGTGCGACATCAGCTCGGAAACCGCGAACCCGACCCGTCTTTTCTCAAGCTTGTCGTCGCAATTAAACTGAAAGACGGCCAGGGTGGCCTTTGCCGCCTCCGGTTTTTGGAGATACCCCTTGATCAGTGAATCCGCCAGTGAGGACAACTTTACGGAAGCCGGACCAGCATAAAGATTCCCTCTAAAACAAAGAAGCCCCGCCGCAAAAGCGATATTCTTAAGAAGTTTCATAGCCCTCCCGAACTGATACAACTCAATTAAACAAAATATCCACAGCCAGACAAAACAAAACCGCAGGCCCTCCCTGGTGGTCCCGAAAAGAGGGAAAGGTCCTGCGGGAGTCGTTTTGGTTATGGGATTCGGGGAAGGGGGCTTTCTTTTTCACCTTTAACGCCAAGCCGGGCAGCCCCGGCGGTTTTGTTTTACTGAAAAAGGTAGCAGATATCTTTTGCGTATGGGTTGCCTGCAATTCTCAAGCTGTAGCCCACACTTTGGGCCTACTCTTATTCTGATATAATTATTTCGTGAAAAGCTATGTAAAAGCCGGACCAATCCTTGCTTTAGGCTTGGTCATAGGTTTCCTTCTGGCGCCATACTCCGGGAGAACTGTCTTTTTATATTCCTCAATGGCCTTCGTATTGGTTGCGCTCCTTTTAGGTTCGCGCCCGGGGGCGCTTCGGGCCGCTGGTAGGGAACACCCGAAGTATCCTTCCTCCGGAAAGCCCGTCACCGGGCAAGGCACGTCCTTCCCCTCGCCCTCACCGGCGCGGGTAAGTAAGCCCATCCCGCTCTGGGTTTACATCGCCGGCCTGCTGGCCAGTTTCGCGGGCGCAGAGGGCTTCTCCTGTGCGCCAGAAGGTTTAAACCTTCCGAACGTGCTCTCTTTGGCCCTTATTCCCGGCGGTCTGGCCTTTATATTCGGAGCGGCGCTTTATTACGGGGATTCCGCGGAGCGGCGCAACGCCCGGCGCGGAGCGGGGGCGCTGCTCTCCTGGTTTTTGATGGGCGGCGGAGCCATGCTGTTCGTTTTTATAAAGGCCGGCGCTTTTGCCCCCGGGCAGGGCCGATTTTACGGCGCCCTGGCCGGTTTTCTTTTTGCGGCGGGTATGGCCGGGTTCTATTTTGGCCTGAAATACCAGCAAAGCGCGGAAGGGCGGGATATAGGCAGGGAACTGGGGTTTTCGGACGCTGACGGCGGGATTTCTGACGGCTTCTACGATTCAAAGGGCGTCATAAACGGCCTTGCTGCTCTTTTTAAAATAGAACATGAGACAGGCTACGGGAATGTACCGGCGCATTTCATGCTGGAGGTGCTTTGCCGGTGCCCTAACTCCCTGGGCGCGAAACTTTCTGTTAAGCCCGAGGGGGTGCCGGGCTCCTTAGGGCTCTCCTTTGCCTCTCTTCCGCGCGTGCCCGACGTGCCGTACTGGGATTTTTACAACGTGCACAGCGATCAGCCCGAAGCGGTGCTGCGTCTGCTCCCCGAAGCCAGGCGCAAGAGCAATGTCTTTAACGACAAAACCGGCTTTCTTGGCATGTCCCTGGAGGGAAGTGAATTTAAATTCACCTTCGAGTTAAAGGGTTATCCCGAAACGGACTATGTGCGCCGCGTACTGCAGGAGACATCCGGCCTTGCCTCCCGTTTCCTTTAAATAGGGCAGGCGGTTTTGGGCGGAGATCCGTGGGAATAATACCTGTTCCAGCTTGTTTGAATTACAAGGGGAAGGCCGTCTGGTTCCCTTCGTTGTCTTTTCCCCGCCCAATAATGCTAAATTCATACTAAACAAGGAGGAGCTTATGGAACAAAGAAAACTCGGCGGAGAGGGGCTTAAAGTTTCGGCCATAGGGCTGGGCTGTATGGGAATGTCGGAATTCTACGGCAGCAGGAACGACGGGGAATCCATAAAGACTATCCACCGGGCCATAGACCTGGGCATTACTTTCTTCGATACGGCCGATATGTACGGCCCCTTCATCAACGAAGAGCTCGTCGGGAAAGCGTTAAAGCCTTTCCGCGCAAAGGTGGTGCTGGCCACCAAGTTCGGCAACGTGCGCGGCCCCAACGGCGAGCGCCTGGGCGTAAACGGCAGGCCGCAATACGTGCGCCAGGCCTGCGAAGCCAGCCTTAAGCGCCTGGGTGTGGAGACCATAGACCTTTACTACCAGCACCGGGTGGACCCGGCCACGCCCATAGAGGACACCATAGGCGAGATGTCCCGGCTTGTGGAAGAAGGCAAAGTGCGGTTCCTCGGCATGTCCGAAGCCGCGCCGCAGACGATACGCCGGGCGCACAAGGTGCACAGGATCACCGCGCTGCAGACGGAATATTCGCTGTGGACCCGCGACCTGGAAGCGGAAATACTGCCGACCATACGCGAGCTGGGCATAGGGTTAGTGCCGTACAGCCCGCTGGGGCGGGGCTTTCTCACGGGGGCCATTAAAACGCCGGACGCGCTGGATAAGACTGATTTCAGGCGCAACAGCCCGCGCTTCCAGGGGGAGAACCTGCGGAAGAACCTGCGCCTGGTGGAAAAGATAGAAGCCTTAGCCGCGCGCAAGGGCTGCACCGCGGCGCAGCTCGCGCTGGCCTGGGTTCTTGCCCAGGGCAACGACATAGCGCCTATCCCGGGCACGAAACGCGTGAAATACCTGGAGGAGAACGCGGGGGCCGTGAGCGTTGCGCTGACCGCCGAGGACCTGAAAGCGCTTGAAGAAGCGGCGCCGCCGGGAGCCGCCGCCGGCCTGCGCTACCCCGAAGCGGCCATGGGAACCCTTAACCGGTAAAGGCCGGGGCAGGGAACGCTGCTTCCTGTTAGCTCTGCTTCCGGCAATTAAATATACTGTCCCCTCAATTCCAAAAAGGTATAAAATATTGCTTACCTATGAACGATAAGGATAAAAAAGATAAACCGGAACTTCTCAAGCGGATGTCC
>JAJZVJ010000169.1 GCA_021845705.1 bacterium | reverse complement strand
GCCCCAGTGTTCCTATCGAGGCGAAGCCTCGATAGGAGGCTTCGCCTCGATAAGGGCTTGAGCCTGTCCAGCGCTTTCAAATTTGGTAGAATTTAGGGGTCTGGAATGCAGGGTTTTATCGCTTTAGCAATTATTATCAAGGAGATACGTAAAAATGGCTACTAAAATCGGTATCAACGGCTTCGGACGCATCGGCAGGCTGGTCGCCCGCGCTATACTGGCGCGCACTGACGGGCAGCTGGAGCTGATCGCTATCAACGACCTGACCGATTCCAAGACCAACGCGCACCTTTTGAAATATGACTCCGTGCACGGCCGCCTGCAGGGCGACGTGAAGGCCACCGCCGCCGACGAGATCTCCGTGGACGGTAGAAAAATAAAAGTTTTCAAGGAAATGGACCCCGCCGCCATCCCCTGGAGCAGCCTGGGAGTGGAGATAGTGGTGGAGTCCACAGGCCTGTTCACTATAAAGGCCGACGGCGTGAACAAGAAGGGCAAGACCGTGCGCGGCGCCGAGAACCATATCACCAAGGGCGGCGCTAAAAAGGTCATCATCTCGGCCCCGGCCCAGGGCGAGGACATCACTATAGTGATGGGCGTTAACGACGGGAAATACGACCCGAAAACGCACCACGTGGTTTCCAACGCTTCCTGCACCACCAACTGCCTGGCCCCCTTCACCAAGGTCATAAGCGACAAGTGGGGGATAGAGAAAGGCCTGATGACCACCATTCACGCCTACACCAACGACCAGAAGATCCACGACATGGCGCATTCCGACCTGCGCCGCGCCCGCGCCGCGGCCGTTTCCATGATCCCCACCTCGACCGGAGCCGCCAAGGCCATCGCCCTGGTGATGCCCGAGCTGAAGGGGAAACTGGACGGCTTCGCCATACGCGTGCCCACCCCGAACGTGTCCATCGTCGACCTGACCGCGACGCTCAACAAGCCGGCCACCGCCGAGGAGATAAACGCCGCCCTGAAGGCCGCCGCCGAAGGCCCGCTGAAAGGCATCATGGGCTACGAGCCTGAGCCGCTCGTGAGCATCGACTACAACCACTGCCCGCTCAGCTCCACCGTGGACGCCCAGAATACCCGCGTTATCGGCGGCAATATGGTGAAGATCCTGGCCTGGTACGACAACGAGTGGGGCTATTCCAACCGCGTGGTGGACCTCGCCCTGCTGATGATAAAGAAAGGCCTTTGATTTACCGCCTGGGTGTCGGGTCGGCGCCGCGCGCCGCCCCCAAGGCGCCCGGCTTTGTTCGTGTTTGCGACAGGAGAGCGACAATGACCAGGAAAAGAGTGCTGATAATGGGAGCCGCGGGCCGCGACTTCCATAACTTCAATGTATACTACCGCGACAACTCCGCTTACGAAGTTGTGGCGTTCACCGCTTACCAGATCCCCAACATAGCGGGCCGCAAGTATCCCAAAGAACTTTCCGGCAAGCTGTACCCGAACGGCATAAATATTTACGAAGAGAAAGAAATGCCCGCGCTCATCAAGAAGTATAAAGTGGACGAGGTCGTGTTCTCCTATTCCGACGTGGCTTTTAACACCGTCATGGCCAAGGGCTCCCTCGCCCTCGCCTGCGGCGCTGATTTCAAGCTGCTCAGCGGCGACCATACCTACATTAAATCAAGCAAGCCCGTGATCTCCGTCTGCGCCGTGCGCACCGGCTGCGGCAAGAGCCAGACCACGCGCTACATAGCGGACCTCCTCAAATCCATGGGCAAGAAAGTGGTGGCGATACGCCACCCGATGCCCTACGGCGACCTGGTCAAGCAGACCTGGCAGCGCTACGAGACCCTCGAAGACCTCAAGAAGCACAAGTGCACCATCGAGGAGATGGAAGAATATGAGCCGCACATAGCCGCCGGGCACATAATATATTCCGGCGTGGACTACGGCGAAATACTCAAGCGCGCCGAGAAAGAAGCCGACGTCATCCTGTGGGACGGCGGCAACAACGATCTGTCCTTCTACAAGCCGGACCTCCACATTGTGGTGACCGACCCGCTCCGGGCCGGCAACGAGGCCACCTATTATCCCGGCGCCGTGAACCTGCGCATGGCCGACGTGGTAGTGATCAACAAAGTCGATACCGCCACCAGGGAGCAGATAGCCAAGGTGAAAGAGAACATTAAGCTCATGAACCCGAAGGCCGTTATCATAGAGGCGGAAAGCCCCGTGGCCATCGAGGGCGCCAGCGTCGTTAAGGGCAAGAAAGTGCTCGTCGTAGAGGACGGCCCCACCCTTACCCACGGCGACATGTCCTATGGCGCGGCCTACGTCGCGGCTAAAAAGTACGGCGCCAAGTCGATAGTGGACCCGCGCCCTTACGCCATCGGAACCATAAAGAAAGTATTCGAGAACTTCAGGCAGCTTAAAGAAATACTGCCCGCGATGGGCTACGGCGACGCCCAGATGGCGGAACTGAACAAGACCATAAACGCGATCCCTGCGGACCTGGTCCTGGTCGGGACCCCGATCGACCTGGCGAAGCACCTGAAGTTCAACAAGCCGTCGGTGCGCGTGAACTATTCGCTTAAGGAGCGCAAGCCCGCGCTGAAAGCGATAATCGCGAAGACGCTGAAGATCAGCCCCGCCAAAAGCCGGGCGGCCCTGGTTTCCTGATGTCTGGACTTTAGACCGTTCCCAGGAGTTTACTATGCCCACTGAAAACAAGACCGTTTTGAAGCTGGCCAAAGTACAGGACGCGCACCTTAAGGACAAGAACGTGCTGGTCCGCGTGGACTACAATGTTCCGCTTAAGGACGGCGTGATCACGGACGACACCCGGATACGCGAGACGATGAAGACCGTCAAGCTGCTGCTCGAGGGGAATAACCGGGTCGTGCTGATGGCGCATCTTGGGCGCCCGAAGGGCAAGCCGGAGCCCAAGTACAGCCTTAAACCAGTCGTAGCGGTCCTGGAAAAACTGACCGGGGTGAAAGTGCATTTTGCGCCGGACTGCGTGGGCCCCGAGGCGGACAAGGTGGTGGCGGCCGCCAAGAAAGGCGAAATAGTGCTGCTCGAGAACCTGCGCTACCACCCCGAAGAGGAGAAGAACGACGAGGCCTTCGCTAAGAAGCTCGCTAAGCACGGCGAGTTCTTCGTGCAGGAGGCCTTCGGGGCGCTGCACCGCGCCCACGCCTCTACCGCCGCCATAGCGAAGTTCCTGCCCGGGGCCATAGGCTTCCTGGTGCAGAAGGAACTGGAATATCTTGATAAAACCATGGTCAGTCCCGTCCGCCCTTTCCTCGCCATTATCGGCGGGGCCAAAGTTTCGGACAAGATAAGCGTGCTCTACAGCCTTATAGAAAAAGTGGATACGCTTATTATAGGCGGCGGCATGGCCTATACTTTCCTCGCCGCGCAGAACACCAACATAGGCAACTCGCTGCTTGAGGCGGACAAGGTGGAAGAGGCGAAGAACATAATTCTGAAGGCCCACCGCAACAATGTGGAGATGCTGCTGCCGGCCGACCACCGCATAGTGACGGAGATAAAGCCGGACGCCAAGGTGGAAGTTACCCAGGCCATGGCGGTCCCCGACGGCTGGATAGGGGTGGATATCGGCCCCCGCACCGAGCTGCTCTTCGCCGATAAGATAAAGGCGGCCAGGACCATCTTCTGGAACGGCCCCGTGGGGATATTCGAGACCCCCGCTTTCGCGAGCGGCAGCATAACGGTGGCCAACGCCATGGCGCAGGCCACGCGCGCCGGCGCCACCACCATACTGGGCGGCGGCGACACGCTGTCCGTGCTTAAAACGGCCAAGGTGAAGCCTGAAAATATTTCCCACTGCTCGACCGGCGGCGGCGCCAGCCTTGAGTTCGTGGAAGGAAAGCAGCTGCCCGGGCTTGTGGCGCTGTCGCAGAAATAGCCGCTTAGCTGATAATTAAGCTGTCCAGCGGCGCGGCTGACTAGCTATAATATAGTCGGAGGAATAATTAATGTATAACCTGATCCTGATATCCCATATAGTGCTTGCGTTCGTTATTATAATTTCCATCGTGGTCTTCCAGACCAGCAAGGGCTCGGCCCTGTCGATGTTCGGCGGAGGGGGGGACTCCCTCTTTAACGCCTCCAGCGGGACTTCCTTCATTAAGAAGTTCACTATCACCTGTTCGGCTTTGTTCGCCGTTACTTCGCTGATGCTTACCATCTTCGGGGCCAATAACCGCTTCCGTTCGGTGGTGCAGGACTATCCTCTGCAGCAGGCCCCGGCCCAGCAGGCCGCCCCCGCGCAGCCCGCCGGCGTTCCGGCCCCCGCCGCCGCCCCCGTGAAAGCCGCCCCCGCGCCCGCCGCAAAGCCGGCCCCGGCCCCCGCGAAGAAATGATCTGAAACCGGGAATCGCGCAATAAGGACCGGCGGACAGCGTCCGCTTGTCCAAAAGAAGAGCCCCGCGCTTTGCGCGGGGCCTCTCTTTTTGGTTCCCGGTCCCCGACCCGGCCTTATCTCATCACTTTGTTCTCGAAGGTGCTGATTATGTCCATCAGGTTCTCGGGAGTATTGGCCGAGAGGAGGCGCTTGCGGAGGGTAGGGTTGGAGATAAGCCCCGACAGCTGCGAAAGCGTGCTGAGCTGCAGGAGGGGTTCGTTGAAAGGGGTGAGGATCAGGAAGATAAGCTTTACCGGCTGGCTGTCGGGCGAGGGGAAAGGGATGCCCTCCCGGCTTTTCCCCACCGCCAGGAGCGGCTTGGAGAGCGAGGCGAGGCGCGCGTGGGGGAAGGCCGTCTGGTGCCCGAGCGCCGTGGAGAAATTGTTTTCGCGCTTTACTATGGCTTTAAGCGCCTCGGCCCTGTCGAAAGTGGGCGAGGCCTCGTGCAGGGCCGCCAGGACTTCCTCTATTACTTCGAAGCGGCCGGTTCCTTTAAGGTCCAGCCTGCAGGCCCGCGGCAGCAGCAGGCCGCTGAGCAGCAGTTTCGGGGGCTGCTCGAATTCGTCCCTGATCTCGCCCGTGAGCTCTTCAACGATGTCTTCCATGGTAAGCAGTCCCGTGGTCTCGCCTTTGGCGTTCTTCACCAGGGCGAGCTGGATGTGTTTCTGCTGGAACTCGCGCAGCGCGCGCTCGACGGAGATCTCCTCGGAGATAGCCGTGATGGGCCTTTTTAAAGCTTCGAAATCGGGGCCCTCGGCGCAGGTGCCTATAAGGCAGCCGTAAAGGTCCTTGAAGTGTATGTAGCCCGTCGTAGTCCCGTCGGCCGCCACCAGCGGGTAGCGTGAGAGGCGCTTGGTCTGCATCAGCTTAAGAGCTTCTTCCTTCGGCGCGGAAAGGTTTATGAAGCTGATCGCCCCGCGGGGGGTCATTACTTCCTTTACCCTGGTCTTGCCGAAATCGAAAAGGTGCTCGAACATCATCAGGCGGCCCAGGGAAAGCTTGCCGTGCTCCTGCGACTGGCCCAGGATCATGCGCAGTTCCTCGTCGGAATGGAGCAGTTCGTTCTGCGCGGGCCTGATGTTCAGCAGGCGGAGCAGCAAATTAGCGCTCCTGTTTATGAAAAGCATCGGCAGGTAAGTGGCCTTGTAAAGAAGTTCCAGCGGCACCGCCGCCAGTACCGCTATGCGGTCCGGCATGAGTATGGCGGTGTATTTAGGCAGCATTTCCCCTATTATGACGTGCAGCGCGGTTATTGCCAGGAAAGCGGCGACAAAGGAAACCGAATGGGTTACGGCGTGGTTCACCGGCATCCCGGCCAGCGTGAAGAGGGGGGAGAGCAGGCCCGCCATGGCCGGTTCGCCCAGCCAGCCCACGCCGAGGCTCGCCATGGTCGCCCCCAGCTGGATAGAGGAGAGGTACACGTCTATATGCTGTACCTGCTTTTTGGCAAGTTTGGCCGCGGCCACACCTTTGGCGGCAAGCTCTTCCAGGCGGGTAAAGCGTACTTTTACAAGCGAGAATTCCGTCACTACCAGCAGGCCGTTAATGACTATGAGCAGGAGGGACAGCAGGAGATTAAGGAGGTGAGTCATCGGCTATATTTTACAATACTTGCGCCGGCGCCGCATCAGGGCCGGGTCCGAGAGCATTTTCTAATCCAAGGATGAGCCTGAAATCACTCGTCGTGATTCCGTCGTGAATTTGTAGCCGGTCCTCCTTTTTGAAACAGGTTTAAGCCCGCT
>JAJZVJ010000168.1 GCA_021845705.1 bacterium | reverse complement strand
GCTTAAACCTGTTTCAAAAAGGAGGACCGGCTACAAATTCACGACGGAATCACGACGAGTGATTTCAGGCTCATCCTTGGATTAGAAAATGCTGTGCGCGGGCGGCGCGTTATTGGCTTTTTCCCGTTTTATTTTGTAGACTTTCAAAAGAAGTACAAACGCGGAAAATCCGGAGGTTTAAAATGGGTTTAGCTCCTTTAATAATAATCGCCGTAGTCCTGCTTTTCGCCAGCATAAAAGTGCTTAATGAATACGAACGCGGCGTAACGCTGACGTTCGGGCGCTTCACCGGCGTGAAAGGCCCGGGCCTGATCTTCCTTATCCCCGGCATCCAGCAGATGTTCCGCATGAGCACCCGCGTGGTGGTGCTGGACGTCCCCCCGCAGGACGTGATCACCCGCGACAACATCTCGGTGAAGGTCAACGCCGTCATTTACTTCAGGGTGGTGGACCCCCAGGCCGCCGTGCTGAACGTGGAGAACTTCATGTACGCGACCAGCCAGCTCGCCCAGACCACGCTCAGGAGCGTGCTCGGCCAGCAGGAACTGGACGACCTGCTCGCCCAGCGCGACAAGATCAACAAGAACCTCCAGGAGATCCTGGACCTGCACACCGAGCCCTGGGGCATCAAGATCTCCAGCGTGGAAGTGAAGAACGTGGACCTGCCGCAGGAAATGCAGCGCGCCATCGCCAAGCAGGCCGAGGCCGAGCGCGAGCGCCGCGCCAAGGTCATCCACGCCGAGGGCGAATTCCAGGCCGCGCAGAAGCTGTCCGACGCCGCCGCCATCATGGCCGTGAACCCCGCCGCCATCCAGCTGCGCTACCTGCAGACCCTCACCGAGATAGCCACGGACAACAACTCCACCACTATCTTCCCGGTGCCCATAGACTTCCTGAACATGTTCATGAAGAAGAACGACGCCAAATAACCGGAACCGGCGTACAGAGAACGGGAGCGGCCATAACCGCTCCCGTTTTTTATTTATCAAAGTCCATACGCTATCCGCTATAATCTATGAATGAGAGGGCTTTACATCCATATCCCGTTCTGCCGGGCCAAGTGCGGCTACTGCGACTTCGCCTCCGCGCCCGGCACGCCCGGGGACATGGATGTTTTCCTTAAAGCGCTGGCCCTTGAAGCGGCTTCATATCCGGCTTTAGCGGGCACGTTCCGGACGCTGTATATCGGCGGCGGGACCCCCAGCCTGCTTTCCACCCCGCAGCTTAAAGAACTTTTCAGCGTGATCACCGGTTTAACGGGCGAGGTCCGGCTCCTGGCCGAGTCCACTTTCGAGGCCAACCCGGAAAGCCTTGACGCGGGGAAAGCGGCGCTTCTTAAGGAGGCCGGGATAAGCCGCGTAAGCATGGGCCTGCAGGCCGCGCAGGACGCCCTCCTGAAGCGCCTCGGGCGCATAGCCCTGTCCGGGGATTTCCTTAAAGCCTTCGGCCTGCTGCGCGCGGCCGGCTTCGGCAACATCAACGCGGACCTGATGTGCGGCCTGCCCTCGCAGACGCGGAAAGATTTCGCCGATTCCCTGGAATGGCTGCTTAAACTCGGGCCTGAACACGTTTCGTTCTACGCGCTCGAGGTTCACGAAGGAACGCCCTTCTCGGCGGCCGGGGTGGAGGAGGAACCGGAAGCCGCGGCCGATATGTACGAGGCCGGGGCGGCCGCGCTTAAACTGGCGGGCTACTCCCGCTATGAGCTCTCCAATTTCGCGCGGCCCGGCAGGGAATCGGCCCACAACCTTAATTACTGGGAGCAGGGAGAATACCTGGGCCTCGGCCCCTCGGCCGCCTCCTACCTGGCCGGCGAACGCAGGGCCAACACCCCCGGCACGGCGGCCTATATACGGGCCCTCCTTGCCGGGGAAGCGGTACCGCTGCAGTACAGGGAGACCCTCACGGGCCGCAGGAAGCACGCGGAAAAAATAATGCTGGGCCTGCGCAAAACGGGCGGAATTGAACTGCCTGACGATATATTTATAGAATTTGAAGCGGAGACCGCCAGGCTGACGAAAGCCGGCCTCCTTGAAAGAAGCGGGAACCGGATAAAGATAAAGGAAGACCGTCTTTACGTATCCAACGCCGTGTTCCGCGAATTCGTTTGACGGGCGGCTATAGGCCGCCGGGCCGCGCAAAGATCTGCCCCTAAAGGAAACCAAGTGAGCGGACGAAGGTTCTGGATACGCAAGGACAGGGAGGAATACTTCCTGAGCGGCGTAATATTGGCCTGCACCATAGGAGGGTTCGTCTCCTCCTACTGGCATTTCACGGACCGGATAACCGTGCGCCAGAACATACAGATCAGAAAGACCGCGCCCACGCCGGTAGAGCAGCGCAAGCTCAGGGACATACAGTACATTCCGGCCAGGCTGCGCGTGGGGGCCACGCAGTATTACCATCTTGAAGACGACACAAAGCCGGCAGTGCCGAAGCTGGAGGAAAATGAGACGAAGTGAACGGCCCGGCGGCCTGACGGCCCTGCTTCCCCGCGGCTGGAAAGCCTTCCTGCTCATGGCCGCGCTCGCCTTCGCGGCCGCTTCCTGCCCGCTGAAGCTGGCGGCCCAGGTAGGGACAAAGCCGGAGGAACAGACGTTCGACTACGACCCCGGCGCCGGGAAAGAAGTAAAAATACAGCAGTTCGCCGCGGTAACCACCTATGAAGACGCCGAGATCATAAACAGCCCTGTCTACGGTACCTACCGGGTCTCAAAGTACCGCTGGAAGAACTGGGTAACGCGGTCGCTCTATCTTACCCTTATAAACATAGCGCTGCTGGCCATCATACTCTCGCTGTCGAAAAGCGAGGAATACAACCTGATAGTCTCCTACGTCCTTTCCGGCTCAAGCCTGGCCGTATCTTTCTGGACCTTTCTCTGCGCCATGCTGATCATGATGCTCAAGTCCTCGGCCTGGCTGTACGTGCTGCCGGTCTCGGCCGCCACCGGGGCCGCCGGCTATGTAGTGCTGATGAAGATAAAAAGATCCGATGTCTCCCTTACCGAGCTTAAAGAATCGTTTAAAAAGCTGAGCGCCGTCTCGAAAGAGGACCAGCGCCTGGCCTCCGTGGAAGGCAGCCCCGGCGACTGGCCCAACGAGGACTTTATAAAATTCTGACCCCGCTCGGGCAGAAAGCGGGTGATTAGTTCACCCGCCGTCCTCCCACACCACCGCCAAATCGGCCACCAGTCCACTGTGTCAGTTCACGTTGAGTTTATCAGCCGTGGTCGTGCCATTGTCCTTCATATTAAGTATCTCGGGAGCGAACAGCACGTCTATATTGCGGCCCTGGAATAAGGAGGAGCCCACAACCTCCTCCAAGTTATAGCTGCCCTCCTTGTGGAAGGTGTTTTTGGTCGCGGCTCCCGATATCCCCAGAATATCCCCATCGTTGGACACCAGCATCTTGCGCGCTGACAGCGTGGAGCCATCGGCATAGGTCGTTACCCCTTGGAAGTCGGCCTTGCCCGGGCCGCTGGGGTGCGAGGGGATGGTGTTGAAGTCGTAGTAAGGATTGCCGACATTGTACACGGGGATGCTGGTATATCCGGAAACAATGTCGGTCAGACTGGTGGGGTCCAGGGTTATCTGCTCCAGCGTAGACAACGCTCCGGTCTGGTCCACCACCTTCTGCGTCCAAGTAAACTGGTTAGCCGTGGTGATGTTCCAGTCCTGCGTCTGGCGGAACTGCATACGCTCGTCCGTATTGAGACCGGGGGCGTTGGTGCCGTGGCCCGGGGCTGCCGCCACTCCGGGTCCTGAAAGTATCTGCTTCCAGTCTATAGAACCCGGGTAATAGCGGTAGTCGGCAGTGAGCGAGCCGGTATAGCCGCGGAAGTCTATCTTTGTGGGCGCGGTGAAGTCTATGCTCTCCTTCACGCTGTCCACGGTGTTGGTCAGGTAGAACTCGAAGTGCTTCATCCAGTTGGCCGGAGCCGTCCGGGAGAGGTACATGCCGCTGATTATGTCCCCCACCTGGCTGATATCGTCCGGGATCCTGGAATTGAATTGTTCGGTAAACTGGCCCCAGTTAAGCGAGTGCTGCTCGGCGCGCTGGCTGAGGAACAGCACCTGGAACTCTTTATCCGAGGGCCTCAGCAGGTACTCTTCCAGGCGCACGCGGCGGCCGAAAGCGTCTATGGAATCCTTGCCCAGCTGCGACTCGTTGGCCTTAAGTTCGCGGTTGCGCAGCTCTTCCAGCATGGTCCGGGTGCGCTCGCGGGCCGTATCCTGGATCACGGCCATGGGCCGCGCCGCTTCCCCGGAGCGCTCGTCCGTAAGGGAAATGCCCTCCGGCCTCGACATCCCGTCCATCCCCACCCTTATCTTCTCTTCGGAAGAGACCACGGCCATGGCGCCCTTGGAATCGTTCACCTCTACAAGGCCTTCCGTGACGTTCATATCGGTAACGCCGTCCTTGGCCACGTCTATCTCGAACTCCGTGCCGCGCAC
This sequence comes from bacterium, assembly GCA_021845705.1. Taxonomy (GTDB): domain Bacteria; phylum Elusimicrobiota; class Elusimicrobia; order Elusimicrobiales; family UBA9959; genus UBA9959. The sequence continues at coordinate 1,694 of JAJZVJ010000168.1, read as the reverse complement.
GGCGCAGACGGCCGCCGGGGTCTTAACCTCGAAGCGGCTCGCGAAATACCCGGCCACCGCGGCCTTAAGGCGGCCCAGCTTCAGCTGGAACCCGGCCTTCTTCTTTGTAGTTTCATCTACGGCGAAGATGGTGCTGTTCCCGAGCGAGAACCTGGACCCGTCCGGGAAGTAGACCCCGGCCGTGGAATCTTTAGCGGTGCGCACTTCGGAACCGGCGGCTATTTTAACGTTCCGGCCCACCGGGTACCAGGCCGAAGCGGCGTTAGGCCTAACCTGTACATCGCCGTCCGGGACCACTATTATGTCCTTCGACATGGCGCGGCAGGGCAGGGCAGAAAAAGACAAAAGTATAAGCGCGTAAAGGATCTTCATACTAGAACCTCCATTCTATACCCGTGAAATACATAGAACTGCTGTAGTTGTAGCGGTAAACCTGCTCGTAGCGGTTATTGGAGCGGGACAGCGCCCAATTTCCCTGCAGTTTCAGGTCGAGCGAGCGCGCCAGGGGATAGACGGCTTCCGCGGTGAAGCTGCCCGAGTACTGGGAGAGCAGGGAGGAGGTATAGGTCCCGTCGGCGTTCTGCTTCAGCCTTCCGGGATAGTGCCTGTAGGCGAACTCGTAGCCCAGCCGGGTTATCAGGCCGGAACCGATAAAGGTGAACTGCGCGTTGGGCGAGGCGCGGACCTCCGTGTAATCATAAAAGTTCCTGATGAACTTAAGGTGCGCGGGGTCCGTGTCCAGGTGGCTCTGGTTGGAGAACAGGTTGGCGAAGCTGAGGCCGACGCCGAGGATGGGCCTGACCTGGCCCAGCAGGGTGAAGTCATTATAGCGCTTCGAAAGGCTCAAATTCAGCGCCTGGTAGGAATCCGACCGCTTGGAGGGAAGATACACGCCGTCCGAGTTTATCACTTTCTGGTCCGGGTAGCCTATCAGCGAAACCGCGGCGAAGATCTCGGCCTTCAGGAAGCCGGGCAGGTCAAGTTCGGTGTCGTAGGAGAGTTGGTTGGTAAGGGTATCCAGGGTGCGGCTGCCGGGGTCCGGGGCGGCCAGCTCCTGGCCGTACTGGCTGGCCAGCGTTTTAAAGCGGGTATAGCGGTTATAGTAAAGGTCCCAGGACAGCTGGTAGATCCACGGCGTGGAGAGGCCCAGGCGCGTCTTGCGCTCAAGCGTCAGGCCGCCCTCGTAGCGGTTGGAGTCGTAAAGGCCCTGGCCCCATTTTTCGTCCTTTGTTTCGCGGAAAAGCTCGCTTTTATAACCTGCGCGGGGCTTAAGCGAATAGCCACCCTCGTAGCGCTTTATCCACGTGAAGCCGAGGGAATTATCAAGGCTCTGCTGGAAAAGCGTGCCGCCGCCGGCGAGTTCGTCAACCTGCTTGAAACCGGTGTAGGCGGAACGCGCGCTGATGAAAAAACCGGAACTGGACGAGAAGCTCTTTGCCAGCTGGGCGTCAAAAAGGCCGTAGCCGTTCAGGGCGCCTGACTGGCCCTGGAAGAAATACTGGCCGCCGAAAAGGTCCAGCTTGCCCATAAGTTCAAAATCCTTGGCGCCGGCGAATGCAGGAGTTAAAAGCAGCAGTGATAGCAGTATTTTTTTCACGAATTCTCCCCGTTAACCAAATAAATTCAGCCGCAAAAAGCACAAAAGAACTAAGCGAAACAGCCCTGTCATTTATGCGCCTTTTGCGGCCGGTCCC
>JAJZVJ010000167.1 GCA_021845705.1 bacterium | reverse complement strand
GGGCGGTTGTAATATGGAAGGCGTTCAGGTTTTAGTGGTAACCCAATGCGAAGAGCCAGGCCGGAGCTGGGGCGCTTTTCTCGCCAGACGCGGCTGGATGGTGAAGGTCTGCCGCGGCGGCGGGGAACTGCGGCAGGCGGCGGGCTGCGGCTCTCTTAATCTGGTGCTTCTTGACGAGGCGCTGGCCGGGGAACTGCCGGCCGGGGCGGCGGGGAAACGCGGCCCGACGGTGGCCGTAATCCTGTTCTCCAGTACGGGAACCCTGCCTAATAAAAAAATAGCGGAATACCTGCAAGGCGGTTTTGATGATTTTATCGCGTCGGATATAGACCTGAGGATCCTGGAGGCCAAACTGCTGGTAAATCTGCGCTGGGCGCTGCCCTCGGCGGCGCGGACCATGGAAGAGGTCCGGTCGCGTTCCGGCAGGATACGGGTGAATAAGCCGCGGCGCATCGTCTTCCTTAAGAAAAACGGCGGGTGCCTGGAAGTGCCCGGCCTGACCAGGATACAGCTTGAGATACTGGCGCTGCTTGTGGGCAGGGAGGGCGCGGTAGTGGAGAGGCGGTTTATAGTGGAAACCGTCTGGCGCGACAAAGAGGTCAATTTCCAGAACGTGGATAAGCATGTGGAGGCGTTGCGCGCGAAGCTGGCCTGTTTCGGCCGGAACATAGAGACCGTTTACGGCGCAGGTTACCGCTACAGGGAGGATAAATGAAAATACTGGTAGCCGAGGACGATGATATTTTCAGGTCATTAATAGCCGCTATTCTTTCCGAGGCCGGTTATGAAGTGGCGGCGGAGCCCGACGGGCTGCGCGCCTGGGAACGGCTTAACGGGGAGGGCGCGGACTTGTGCGTTTTTGACGTGGATATGCCCGGCATGACCGGGATAGAGCTTCTTAAGCGTTTGCGGACCGATGTCCGGTTTTATGGCTTGCCCGTCATAATGCTTACGGTAAAGGCGCTTGTGGAGGACCAGCTTACCGGCTATAACGCCGGGGCGGATGAGTATATCCCCAAACCAATAGAGGCGGGCGTGTTCCTGGCGCGCGTAGCGGCGCTGGCAAGGAAGGCGGGGAAAGGGCCGGGGTAATAAATTGCGGGCCGGGCTGCTACCCACCCCAACCCAAACCCCCAGGTACCACAGTGTACCGAAGCAGCCCGGCCCCCTATTAGCCGCCGCTTTCAGTCTGCCTGATTTTTAAAAGGGAGGGATCCATGAAAAAAAGAAAGTCTGCTGTAAATTATAATCCCGAAGTGGAACTTGCGAAAGGGGCGAAGCTGGAAGCCGCGGCTTATGATAAAACCCAAAAGGCCGCGGTCATTGCCGGCAAGGTTACGGTCGGCGGCAAGCCCGGAATAGCCGAGATCACCGGAATAGCCACCGGGCATGTGCCACAGGCCGGGATAGAGGGCACTGTTGATTTATGGCTTTCTATATTCCGTTATATGCGGCCGGACGGCACTATTGACCATGTGAGCGGCTGGAATATCCCGCTGCTGCTCAAAGCAGGGCAAACGCCCATCGAGACCGCCAGGGCCTTTGCCGCCTATATAAACGGCGGCACGCGGCCTTACAGGGCCAAGGCCGCGGGGAACAAAACTAAAGCCACGGTGACTATAACTTTCAGCGGGGAATAACATATGTTTTTGGGGGTTTTGGGACGACCAGGGAAAAATCTTGACGGTTGAATCGGGAACTTGTTCGTGTTTGCGCTTACGGCCTTTGATTTATTCAAGGCACGAAAAAGGCCAGTTCTTTCTTGTAGAGGTTTGCGAACTCTCTCAATTGAATGATATCAAGACGCCGTTGCCCGGATTCTATCCTGGATATATGGGATTGAGCCGTTTTCAGGATCTTTGCGGCCTGGGTCTGATTTAAGCCGCATTGTGCGCGGGCGGCTTTAAGGCGTGCGATCAGTGTTTTGTGCTGTCTGGAGTATATGGTTTTTTCATGCCTTCGGGATTTGGCCGGAAAAATTCGTGTATAATAACTCTGTGCCATACTGATTCACGGCACACTTGGTATTATGAGCGACATCCTGCTAGTTGAAGACCATAAAGAAACCAGTGTCATGCTGGCCGCCGCCCTGGAGGAGGCGGGTTTTGGCGTTCACTGCGCCGGAACCGTAAAAGCGGGGAAAGAGTTCCTGGGCCATAACAGCCCCGGCCTTGTGATACTGGACCTGCAACTGCCCGACGGCTGCGGCCTGGAGTTATGCCGCTGGGTAAGAGGCATGGAAAACCTGGCTAATATCCCGGTAATAGCCCTGACCGGGCAGGACGAACTGAAGGATAAGACGAAAGGCTTCCTTGCCGGGGTGGACCAGTACCTGACCAAGCCGATAATTATGGACGAGCTTGTAATGTGGGTAAAAGCCCTGCTGCGGCGCGTGGACATGGATAAAAGCGGAGGCGCGGTTTTAACCCTGCACGATCTGCAGCTGGATGTTAAGGCCCAGATAGTTAAATACAAGAACTCGCCGGTGGGAAATCTTACCACCAGGGAATTCGAGCTGTTGTACGCTCTTGCAAAGAACAGTCCTAGGATATTTTCAAGGAAAGATATTCTGGCCGGGGTATGGCGCACCGTAGCTGTGGAAAACCTGGTAGACACCCATTTATTCAACCTGCGCAAAAAACTCCCGCCCGAACTGTCCGAAAAGATCCAGGCGGTAGCCGGCAAAGGGTTCCGCTATTTAGATGAACGCTGACCTTTAGCCTACTCCTCATTTCGTTATTTCTTCGGGATTCATGACGGCCGGCCCCCTATAATATCATAGGCGGGAACGTCATGAATTTAAACGGCTCAATAAAATTCCAAACCATAGGGGCGCGCGCTGTCTGCCGTGCCGGTGTTTGTTTGTGCGCTTTCGGTATGGTTTCGCCTAGCCCCGCCGGCGCCCTTATAGCCTCGGCGGCAGAGTACCAGCTTGAATCTTCCGTGCGCGACAGCGGCGGCGGAGGGATAATTTCCGGAGGCGCGTACACTTCCAGGGGGTCCGCCGGGCAGAATACTATCCCAGGGGGGCAGGGGAATTCCGTTTCGGGTGAATATGTAAACCGCGGCGGTTTTTATAATCCGCCCCATTTTACCTTCCAAAAGGGCCTCGTCTCGGTAGTGAATTTTAATTCCGGTTCGGCCAGCCTCACCATTCCCGCCGGGGCCGTGGATAAGGAAGTATTCGATATTACCCTGAACCAGGATCCCGCGGCACAGCCGCTGTACGTGGCCCCCGGCCTGATAACTTCCGCTAACAGCAAAATGGAAACTAACGAGGGCGCCTGGGCCCGCCTTTTACCCAACCAGATAGCCGAAATCTCCCTTTTCGACGAACAGGACAGCTGGGAGAAGCCTTTAGGTAAAAGCGGCACGCTTTACATGCGGTATAAGGACGATGATAACGACGGTATAATTGACGGCTCCAATCCCCCGGTAAGGGTGGACACTATCAAGACTTGGGAGCTGGACCAGGCGTTCGCCATGTGGACCAAGCTTCCGGAGTCTTCTAATGACCCGGCCTCAAAGGTTATAACAGTGCCTTTTATGGCCCCCGGGGTTTATGCGCTGCTCGGCACGGTAGATGAGTCGGTGAAAGATACCTATGCCTTTCCCGTGCCTTTCAGACCCAATGGCCCAAACGCTGGTTCAGGGGCGGGGCAGAGCGGCACGGAAGCTGACGGCATAATTTTTACGAATATCCCACAGGTGGGCGATGTGGAAATTTACACGCTGGACGGCAGGCTTGTGAAAAAGCTGCCTATCCCGGCGGGCCTGGTACTTCCCAAGCTTAAATGGGATGTGCGCACTTCAGGGGGGGCCAGGGCGGCCAGCGGGGTCTACATCTGGCGGGTGGTTTCCGGCTCCAATTCAAAGACCGGCAAACTAATGGTGATTTGGTAGGGGAGGCTGCGGGGGACGTTTCCTCCGCGAATCCCTGTAATTGTTTGGGAGAAAGATATGAATAGTAAAAAGGTACTGGCAGGGTTGCTGGCGGCGCTGGCGCTGCTATGGGGACACGCGGTTTACGCGGCGAACAACACCAATGGCACGGAGTTCGGCGTGGTGGGCGACCTCAGCGTGTACGGCGCCAGTGGCTATCTTACGCCGGACGACCCGGACGTTAAAGTAAAAGGCTTCACCGTGTTCGGCGCGACGCAGGCCGCCTATACGGGCATGGCCTCGCCGCAGCCGGGCAGCGTTATGGTGAACGCCTCGCTGGCTGTTTCAAGCGGGGCCTACTTCGTGGGCGGTTCCACCTTCGCCTCCGGAGTTTATTTTAATGACGTTTCCAGTTTTACGGCTGGTCCGTCTAAAATGTTCATCAACGGCGGTACCAATGGCCAGGTGATGTCATACAACGCGGCGACCGGCGCCATGCAATGGTCAAATGTGTCTTCCATGGTTTCCGGGGACAACCTGGGCAACCATGTAGCCACCACCACCCTAAACATGATGACCTTTGACGTGAAGAACGCCGGCTATATTTCCGCCTCAAGCGCGGCCTTAAGCGGCCAGCTTGTGGTCTACGGCACTTCCACCCTTACCGGCAATACCGGCGTGGGCGGTACCCTGAACTCTGGCGGGCTTGTAACCGCCCAGGCGGGACTGTCCGTTACGGGCGGCAGTGCCAGCATTACCAACAACCTCACCGTCAACGGCAACGCGCAGTTGGGTAACGACCCTGTTGCGGATATACACGGCGTAAACCAGGCGCCTGAAGCGAATGTTGCCCTTGCGGTTAAAGGCGACGGTACTGCGGCCTCTAATAAGTATGTGGCTAAGTTCTACTCGGGCGCCAATCTGGCCGCCTGGATAAGAACAAAATAAAGCGGCCTGCTTCCCCCTGACCCCGCCGGGAATAGGCCCGGCGGAGGATAAACGGGAAAAGCGCTAAAGCCGGGCATGTATATGGAAAAAGCCGGGAGAGATAAAATAAGCGGAACCGGGGCCTTTAACGGGCCGGGCCGCGCTTTGTCTTTCTCTCTTTCATTGTTCGCGCTGCTGTTCGTATTCAGCTTACGGCCTGCGGCCTTGCATGCCGAAGTCCCGGTAAAGTTCACCTACCAGGGCAATTTGCGGCAGTCTGGCTTTCTTGTTAACGGGCAGCGTTCAATGGTTTTCCGCATCTACGATTCTTCCTCCTCCGCCACGGAACTCTGGACCAGCCCCGCTTATAATGTAAGCCTTTCTACCGGCGTGTTCCGGGTTGTGCTTGAGCCCGTAATAGCCGATTGGCAAAGCGGAAGTCTCTGGCTGGAACTTGAGGTTGAGGGCAACCGCATGTCGCCCAGGGAAGAGCTGACCGCCTCTCCATACGCAATAAACAGTCTTATGCTTTCAGGCAAGCGCTATACAACCGCGGCTGCGGCCCCGCCGGGTGTTGTTCCCGGGGACCTCTGGTACGATTCGTCCGCAAAGCTTGTAAGTTTCTGGGACGGTTCCTCCTGGCTGCCCACCTCCGGTTCCGGCCTGCCGGGCCCCCATGCCGCTACTCACGGCCCCGGCGGTTCCGACCCTATACTGGCGCTAGGTACCCATACTGTAACCGGGTATATCACCATTTCTTCCAGCGTCATAGCGGGGTGGTTCATAGGCGACGGCTCCGGCCTTACCGGTCTTAACGCCACGAATATCAACTCCGGCACGCTCTCTGGCGACAGGCTAGGCAACGTGATAGTTTCCTCCCATATTGTGGACGGGAGCGTACAGAACCAGGACCTGGCCGACGGGACCATAACCAGGGCCAAACTTAACCAGTCCGGATGTAATTCCGGACAGCTTCTGCAATGGGACGGCGCGCAATGGGCCTGCGGCAATCCCGGGGCGGTGGCGGAAACAGACCCGCTGTCCATTCATAACCAGGACTCTTTGCAGGCTGGCACAACTTTCTATGTTTCTTCCGGCACGGTTAAAGATCTGAATGTTGTAAATTCGCTTAAAGTAACGGGAACCGCCCAGCTAAACGGCGCGCCCGGGCAGGCTGGACTTTCAGTTGAGGCTACCGGTAATGTGGGAATAGGTTCCTCCCCGGCGGGGGCCAGGCTTGAAATAAAAGCCGAAGACACCCAGAATTACAGCCTGGCCATAGGCACCGGGACAGCGCACCAGGTGGTAATCTCCACTTCCGGCGCGGTCGGCATAGGTACGGAGACC
>JAJZVJ010000166.1 GCA_021845705.1 bacterium | reverse complement strand
TTGGCCCCCGCGGTAAAGGACCGGGTGGAGGCCATGGTCAAATATAACCGCTCCGATTACTCGGCCAACTCCGCCTCCACGGGGATAAATGTCCGCATAGAGCTGTGGAAACTCGGGTATAAAATGTTCAAGGCCCACCCGGTGGTAGGCGTAGGCCCTGACAACATAAAGAAAGTTTTCAAAAAGTACCACCCGGACCCTTTCCCGGAAGAAGGGATATACGGCACGCTCAACAACCTTTACATCCACCAGGCGGCGGAGCGCGGCACGCTGGGACTTGCCGCCTTGGCGCTGCTGTTCGGCGCCATGTTTATTTTCGCGCTGAAAGGTTACAGGGCGTCAGGCAGCCCCTACGCGCTCTGGGCGCTTTGCGCCCTGCCCGCTTTCTACGTGATGAACATAACGGAAATTTCCTTCCAGCACGTGCATACGTCCTTCGCCATCTTCCTCGCGCTGGCCTTCTCGGCCGCGGCTGAACAAGAAAAGAAGTTAAACGGGTAAGGCTGTTTTCTTAACCATCCCGGCGTCTTTCTGGAATACCCTGCGGAAAGTCCTTAAAATTATGCCCAGGTCCAGGGCAAGCGACATGTTCTTCACGTAGTACAGATCGTAGTGCAGCTTCTCCACGGATTCCGCCTCGCTTGACGTGGCATGGTAGTTTATCTGCGCCCAGCCCGTAACCCCGGGCTTTATAAGGTGGCGCAGGTGGTAATGCGCCACGCTGCGCTCCAGGATGCGCACCTCGCTCACCCATTCCGGGCGCGGCCCCACCAAAGACATATCGCCCTTAAGCACGTTCCAAAGCTGCGGGATCTCGTCCAGGCGCGTCCCGCGCAGCACGCGCCCCAGTTTCGTAATACGGGCATCCGCCGCTTCCGCTTTATACAGCGGCCCGGCTTTTTCCGCCCCCACCACCATGGTGCGGAACTTCCAGATTATAAAACGTTTCCCAAGATGCCCTACCCTTTTCTGGAAGAAAAAGACCGGCGCCTCGAAACCCGCGCTAACCTTGACCGCGGCGAAAATAGCCGCGGTCAAGGGAAGCGTCAGTATCAGCCCGGAAGCGGCGCCGATAATATCGATGGCGCGCTTGAAGATCCCGTAGAACTGGTCGTTCTGATGAAGCACGTTGCTAAGAAGCCAGCTTGGCTTGGCGGCGTGCTCGGGCGGGATCTTCTCGTACAGCTCCTCGTAGAAATCCAGGTGCGTAATTATAGGGATCTCTTCCATCACGGCGGTAGAAAGCAGCAGGCCTTCTATAGACGGGTCCTTCTCCGCGTCATCCGCGTCCACCACCAGCAGGTCTATCTTGGAGGACAGGTCGCCGCAGCACCTGCCGTTAGGCCGCCAGTAGCCTTCTTTGTTGTAGTCGGCCGCGCCAAGTCCGGGAAGCTCCACCACCGAAAAACCAAGGTGCGGGTTTTTGTGCAGATCTTTGCGCATTTCTTCCACCAGCGGGTTCGTGCCCAGGAAGGCCACCTTCTGCACCAGCAGCCTGGAAAGCACGGCGCGCGTCCAGATACGGCGCCACACAGTGGCAAGGATATGCAGGAACAGGATAGTCAGCAAAAGGTGGGTTTTAGGCGTAAGCCCGAGCTGCAGGTAAAAAGCGTAGAACAGCGCGCTGGCGGCCGCCAGGTTGACCACGAAAGAAACCAGGCTGGTGTTTATCAGGTGGACCAGCTTGTTAATGCGGCGCAGGTCATAAAAGCCCACCACGTAGAAGATCCCGGTGCAGACCGGGAGGAAGACCGAGAACACCCGGACGTGCTCCATGAAAAACGCAAACGGCACAAGGCTGAAACGGCGGGTTATAAGGGCAAGCGCCAGCGCCGCGTAGAACAGCGCCACGTCGCCCAGGAAGAGCAAAAACCTGCGCCAACGGAATAGGAACATTATTTCAAGCCCGCCATACCCTAATTATAATTCATTTCCGGCCGCCGCCGCAGACAATAGCGCGGATCCCCGCCGCTATCCTGGCGCGGTCATACTCCGCCTCAAGCAGGCGGCGGGAATTGGCGGCAAAGCCGGCCAGCCCCGCCCCTTTAAGCGAATAAAATTCCAGAAAGACGTCCCGTATAGCTTCCGGGCTGTCGGGGTCGGCGCAAAGGCCGGTCTTATTTTTTTCCACCAGCGCGCGGACCTCGCCGCTCATAACGCAGAATATGGGCTTATGGAAAGCCAGGTAGGCCTGGAACTTGGCCGGGACCACAAGGTTAAGCCCCGGGGTATTGTTAAGAGAGATAACCATAACGTCGCTCGCCCGGAAAAAAGCCGGCATAGCGGAACTCTTGCGCCGCCCCCAGAAAACAACGCCGCCGATATTCTCTTGCTTCGCCAGGTTCTTGAGCGTTTCCAGGTGGGAGCCGTCCCCGACTATGTTAAACCTGAGCCCGGGCTGTATTTTAGAGGCAAGGCCGAAACCGCGCAGCACGTTCTCAAGGTTCTGCAGTTTGCCCACATTGCCGGCGAAAGTAAAATTAAAACCCCCGGGGAGTTTCACCAGTTCCTCGCCCCCGTCGGGCGCAACCGTCGGCCAGTTGGGGAAGTGCCTTATCTCGCGCCCTGGAACGTATTCATTTATACGCCGGGCGAAGCCCTCGCAGGAGACCAGGATATTGTCGCAGTTGCGGTAGATAAAACCTATTATCACGCCCAGGAACCAGTCCAGGAGTTTTGTTTTCTTAAACCCGTAGGAATAAACCATATCGGGCCAGATATCCTGCGTCCAGATGGTAACCGGCATGCCGTAGAGCTTGCGGGCCAGCACCGCCGGCAGGGCCAGCGTAAGCGGCCCCGTCTGGTAAACAAAAATACGGTCGTACGCGCGCGCCTTGAACAAGGCCACAACGGAACCGGTTACGGCGAAGCTGAGATAGTTCAGAAGTTTAAAGAAAACGGAATCCATGTAGCCGGTAACTGTAAAGAACCGGGTGATATTTATGTTCTTCCAGGTTTCAGCCGCGAGCGGGGAGTTGCAATAACCCTCGAAGAGCTTTCCAAAGGGATAGCTGGGCGCCTGCGTAAGCACGTCCACCTTAAGCTCCCCGGCCGCCCACCCGGCGGCCAGGTCGTTAATAATGAATTCTTCCGGATAGAACCGTTCGGTTAGTATTAAAACCTTAAGCTTATCCGGCATAATTCCGGCTTAAACGGCCTTGCGCCAGACGGTGCGGTTTATATAGTCGGTATAGCTGAGTATGATCCGGAGGACCTTTTTAGAGACATTAGCGGCGTCGTAGTCCGGTACCAGCCGGAACTGTCTCTTAGCGGCGGAATGCTGCTTCACCACCACGGCCACGGACTCCAGCACGCGCCCGGCCTTAAGGCCGCACATTATCAAAGTTCCCTCGTCCATCCCCTCGGGCCTTTCGTGCGCCTGCCTTATGGTCACGGCGGGCACGTTAAGAATAGTGGATTCCTCGGTGATAGTGCCGCTGTCCGAAACCACGCAAAAAGCGTTGAGTTGCAGTTTAACATAGTCGTAAAAACCAAGCGGCTTCAGGAAGCTTATGCGTTTATCCAGGCCTTTCATGCCCAGTTCCTCCAGCTTCTTGCGCGTGCGCGGGTGGGTGGAAACTATCACCGGCATGGAATATTTTTTCGCCAGGGCGTTCAGGGAATCCAGGAGGTTCTTAAAATTCTCCGGGCTGTCTATGTTCTCTTCGCGGTGGGTGCTCACCACGAAATAAGCGCTTTCCTTAAGTTTCAGGCGCTTAAGCACGTCCGACTTAAGGATCTTCGGCATATAAAAAGCCAGCACTTCTTTCATGGGAGAGCCGGTTTTAATTACGGTTTCAGGCCTTATCCCCTCGGCCACCAGGTAACGGCGGGCGTGCTCGGTAAGCGTCATGTTTATATCGCTCAGGTGGTCCACCACCTTGCGGTTAAGCTCCTCGGGCACGCGCTGGTCGAAGGAGCGGTTGCCCGCTTCCATGTGGAAGACCGGGATCTTGCGGCGCTTGGCCGGCATCACCGAAAGGCAGCTGTTGGTGTCGCCGTAAAGCAGAATGCAGTCCGGCTTTTCTTTTTCCATCACCTCGTCGGCCTTGGCTATTATGCTGCCGATGGTGGCGGCCAGCGTATCCCCCACCGAGTTAAGGAAATAATCCGGCTTGCGGATGCCAAGTTCCTTGAAGAAGATCTCGTTCAGCTCATAATCGTAATTCTGGCCGGTATGAACGATAACGTGTTCGAGATGCTCCTCAAGCTCCGCCATCACGCGGCTGAGCTTGATGATCTCCGGCCTGGTCCCGACGATAGTCATTACTTTCAAAGGCATAATTTCTCCGATTTTCAGAAGGCGCAAAAGTTACAGGTACGGTTGGTACAATTCCTTACGGGCATAAACCCAGTCTTTAAGCTCCTCCAGCTGCTGCCGGTAGCCGGAAGGCCGGAACGGCAGGTCCGTCCTGGTACAAACCAGCGTCTTATCGGATACCGGTCCCGGCTCGCCGACTATTGCCGGCTCGCGCCGTCCCCAGGTCCCGCGTATCAGTTCGAGCAGGTCATGTTTCGAGATCCTTTCCGGGGAGACCAGGTGGCACAGGCCCGTCGTGCCGGCACCGAGAAAAGCGTCAATGGCCTTCGCCAGTTCCAGGGTGGTCACCCCGTTCCAGAATACCCGGTCAAAGCCTTTAACCGTTCCCTTGCTTGTCATCAGCCAGTGGAAAAACCCGGCAGCGTTCTTTTTCAGCTCGGGCCCGATAATAGAAGTGCGGATCGTAAGGTCGCGGCCGTTCATCACTTCGCCCATAGCCTTGCTCTGCGCGTAAAAATCCTTGCCGTCCCTCGCGTCGTTCTCCGCGTATGCGCCCCTGGCACCTGAGAAGACGCAGTCGGTGCTCAGGTGGATAAGCCTGAAAGCTTTCCCGGCGCCCAGCCGTTCGAGGAAATGAGGAAAAAAGCCGTTAACGAAGGCCGCCATGCCCGGTTTTTCCTGCGACTCACGGACCAGCGTGCCGACGCAGTTGACTACGGCTTCAGGACGGAATTCCTCGAGGGCGGCCGCTACCGCGCGCGTATCCTCCGCTTCTACGGACAGCCAGTCCGGGGAAAGCTTGACGCTGTGCGCCAGATTCTGGACCGAATACCGGCCCAAGCCGGCCAGGTACAGGGAAGCCACGTGCCCCGCCATCCCCCCCGCCCCGATCACCGTTATTTTTTTCATTAGTAAACGGAGCCCTTAAGCTTTTAATTCAGAAACCACTTCCGGCAAGCTCAGCAACAGCGCCTTCACCTGCTTCACGTTAAGCCGCCCGGTATTATGGGAAGTATAATCGTCCAGCAAAGCCTCTTTCTTGTCCCCTTCGGTAAAATATTTATTGTAGTTCAGGTCACGCCCGTCCATCCGCACCCGGAAATAATCCCCCATATCCTCGGAACGGCGCAGTTCCTCTACGGTAGTCAGCGTCTCATAGATCTTCTCGCCATGACGTATGCCTATGGTCTTCACCGGCACGTCGGACTTGAAGAGTTCCTTCAACGCCGCCGCCAGGTCGCCCACGGTGCAGGCCGGCGACTTGCGTATGAAAAGGTCGCCCTGCCGGCCATGATCGAAAGCGAACAGGACGAGTTTTATGGCCTCCGGAAGCGGCAGCAGGAAGCGGGTCATGGAGGGCTCGGTCACGGTTATCGGTTTGCGCTCCTTGATCTGTTTAATGAACAGGGGGATCACGGAGCCGCGCGAGCACATGACGTTGCCGTAGCGCACCGTGCATACGCGGGTATCCGTCTCCTTCAGCCCGCGGCAGGCGGCCTGCGCCGCTTTTTCCATGAGAGCCTTGGTCATTCCCATGGCGTTCACCGGGTAAACGGCCTTATCCGTGCCCAGGCAGACCACAGCTTCTATTTTATGCTGTATGGCGGATTCCACCACGTTATTACTGCCGAGTATATTGGTCATCACGGCCTGCATGGGAAAGAACTCGCAGGAAGGGACCTGTTTAAGAGCCGCCGCGTGGAACGCCAGGTCCACGCCTTTCATGGCCTGGTCCACGCTGCTCCGGTCCCGGACGTCTCCGATATAGAACTTCACCTTCGGGTTATTGAGCTGAATGCGCATGTGCTCCTGCTTGAGCTCATCCCGGCTGAAAACGCGGACTTCTTTAAAATCCTTGTCTATTATCGTATCGAGCAGTTCATGCCCGAAAGAACCGGTA
>JAJZVJ010000165.1 GCA_021845705.1 bacterium | reverse complement strand
GAGCAGCGTTTGCATAGGGCTATAATTATAGAATTTTAGCGGCCGGGGTTATTTTTTCACTTCCGGCGCCGCCGCGCCGGGTGCATCAATCCTTTTAAAATTTTCCCTGAACCACTGCAGCCTTTGCGTTTCCGCGGCGTCGGTTACAGACCCGAACTCCCAGATCTTTATGCCGCCCGCCAGCAAGGCGGCGGGGATCAGCAGGGAATTGCCGCTTTTTTTCAGTTCCGCTCCCAGGAAGAGACCGGAACCCAGGCCAAGGGCCAGGAAGAAGAACCCGGTTTTTTTATATTTAGGGTCTTTCCTGGAAAGGTAAAAATGCCCGCCGCCAGGGAAAGCTATGGCGTAGACCAGCGCTTTCGTAGGGCTGGTCTGGATAAAATCCGCGTCCAGCTTCCCCGCCCGGGCGGTCTGTGACAAGCCGAAAATGAGGACAAGACTTAAGAACCTGACGCCGGCTGTTTTAATATCCATAAATCGTTGGAGGGGTTTTACCGGGTCAGGCCGAGCGGCGGCGGGGCCGCTCCGCGGCTTTAAGCGGGGCGCGCGAAAGTTTCTTGAAGGCTTCAAAGACTTCCTGCGAATCCAGCTTCTGCATGGCTGACTCTTTATGCAGATAGCAAAGACTTTTGCACCTGCAGTCGAACTTATTGATGACGATGTCCTCCCCGTTGGAAGGCTTAAAATTGTTCGGAGCCGGGCCCAGCAAGGTTATGCTCCGCAGATCGGCCAAGTGGGCCATATTCCTGGGACCGCTGTCTATGCCGATGAAATAGTCGCAAAGCCTCATAGCCAGCAGGCTCTCCCGGAGTTCCGTTTTGTCTATCAGGGAATAAACTTCAAAATCAAGGTCCTGCCGGATCCGCTCCAAAGACCGCCTCTCGAACTCGCCGCCGCCTATAAAGATAAACCTGAACCCGCCCAGGCCATTTATTTTGCGCAGCAGTTCCGCCCATTTTTTATCGTCCCACAGCTTTATCTTCCATCCCGAACCGGTGTGGATCATTACTTTCCTGACGTCCCCGGCCAGTTCCGGCAGCGCCTCTACCCTGTCATAGTCTTCCTGGGCGAACTCGAAAATATCCCCGAATTCCAGCCTCCTGGCGGGCTCCCGCATCCCAATCATCTCATAATTTATCTCGCGCCACTGTTTCACCTCTTTCTTGAGCAGGATGTTTTTCAGCAAATGCAGCAAGTACCTGAAATAGGGGATGTCGTAAATGCGGAGACTACTGTATTTTATGGTCTCCAGCATGGTGAACGCGTCGCCGCTTATCCTTAAGACCAGGACAAGGCCGTAGTCTTGCGACAGGCGCTCGGCGCTCTCACCCTTCTCCATCGGCCTGCCATAAACGGATTTCGCCGTAAAAACCCGGTCCACCCCCTTTATCGCCTCGGCCAGAGACTTGAGCGGGGGGGAGACAAGCAGATCCACGCTCTGCCCGCTTGCCTCGATGAACGTTCGGAGGGCCGGCAACGTCGCAAAAAAATCGCCCACGATACAGGTATCCACCACCAGTATTTTACCTCCGGTGGCCTTTCTCTCCCGGCTGAAAAGTTTCTTAAGACGCAGCCTCAGCAGGGCGGGGATCTCCCTGCCGAGCTTGAGCTCCTCCCTGTTTATGTTCAGTGCGAAATGTTTCATCCCGGCCCGTTCATTCGTTCTGTCCAGTTCAATCTGAACTATTTTTCACCCAGGTCATGTCGGTAAATTCTAGCATCTTCCGGTTCCGCTTCGCATTCCTCGGGTAGACGCCCGTTAAAACTCTCGATAAAGGCGTTTTCAACGGATTTCCATGGGCTATGGAGTCTAGCCCGGCCCCAAGTATTTTACGACTTTTTTTTTAGCTTAGCGAACTGGCAGCGCCCAGGATACCAGACGCACGCGCTTCTTATTAACGCCACGAATAACGAGATGCCTCGGAATGTGAGTCCTGAGGATGTTTATGCCGACAGGCGAAAAAATACTGAGGTTGTAGGGCGGAGCTTAAGCGTTTGACGCTGGAGAACCTCAAGCGGTACAATTTGGCAAGGCTTTGTGGAGGACGCTATGGCAAACGCAGAAAAGGACAGCTCCGCTTTCAAGAACCCGCTGAGGCCCGCCTACCGGCGCCTCCGAGGCTTCGTGCGGGAGAACTTCCCGGCCCTCTACCGCGACGGAACGCGCTACGACGCCATCGCCGCGGAAATCAGGCGGCTGCGCCCGCGGACCATCGTGGAGATTGGCACCTGCCGCGGCGACAACGCCG
The DNA here is from genome assembly GCA_021845705.1 of bacterium. GTDB lineage: Bacteria > Elusimicrobiota > Elusimicrobia > Elusimicrobiales > UBA9959 > UBA9959. The sequence continues at coordinate 3,913 of JAJZVJ010000165.1, read as the reverse complement.
AGCGCATGATAAGGCTGGCACTGGGCTACGGCGAAGTGGACTATTACGGCTTCGACCTGTTCGAGGACTTGGACGGCGCCACGTTCGATAAGGAAGCCGCGCTCTGGCCGGCCTCGCTGGAGAAAGTGGAGGCGCGCCTTAAGGCCGTGAGGCGGGGCGGCCGCGCCGCCGGCGTGCACCTGACCAGGGGCGACACCACCGTCACGCTGAAGAAGGCCGCGCCGGCCATAGGCCGGGCCGGGCTGGTCTTCATCGACGGCGGGCACTCCTACGCCACCGTGCGCGCCGACTGGGAGAACTCCGCGCCGCTGTGCGGCCCGGGCGCGGTGGTCTTCTTCGACGACTATCCCAACTGGGGCGTCGGGCAGCTGGTGGACGAGATAGACCGGGCGGCCTGGGACGTGCGGATCCTCGCCCCCGGCGATTATTTCCACCACACCGACCCGCCGCTCAACTGCCGGCTTGCCCGCGTAACCAGGCGGGGCGCCTTATGAACGTCACCTGCGCCTTGGGCTCCATGAGAGGGAAGAGAATGATTCCCGAAGATGTTGCGCGAAGAAGTTCCCAACTTTCAGACTGAGACTCCGAATCTCCTCTTAAAACGATACCCGTCCCGTCAAGGGTCCGGACCGCTTTCGGGCGCCGGCCCGGCCGCCTAAATTGGTAAAATTAGACCGTGATGAAAGGTCGCGTGATAAAGGCCGGTGCCGCCGGCATAAGGGAAGCGGCCGCCGCTATCAGGCGCGGCGGAGTGGTGGCTTTTCCGACGGAAACAGTCTACGGCCTCGGGGCCGACGGGCTTAACCCGGAGGCCTGCGCGCGCATCTTCGAGATAAAGGGCAGGCCGCGCTTCGACCCGCTGATCCTGCACGAGAGCTCCGCCGCTCGGGCCAGGAAACTCTTCTCCCGCGTCCCGGCCGCGGCGGAAAGGCTGATGAAAAGGTTCTGGCCGGGCCCGCTCACGCTGGTGCTGCCCAGGGCGGCATTGGTTCCGGACATCGTCACGGCCGGACTCGGCACGGTCGCGGTCAGGGTCCCTGCGGGAAAGCACGCTTTGGCGCTTATAAGGGCGGCCGGGCGCCCGGTAGCCGCCCCCAGCGCCAACCGCTTCGGCCGGCTCAGCCCGACAACCGCGGCCCACGTGCGGAAGCAGCTGGGGGATGGCCCTGACCTTATACTCGACGGCGGGCGCGCGCGCATAGGCGTTGAGTCCACTATAATAGCTTTCGAGAAAGGCCGCCCTGTTTTGCTGCGGCCCGGAGGCTTGCCGCTGGAGGAAATAGAGGAGACGGCCGGACCGGTGCTGCGCGCCGCGGCCGGCGGCAAGAGGCCGCAGGCGCCGGGCTGCCTGAAGAGACATTACGCGCCCCTGGCCAGGCTTAAGATAATAGCGCCTGGGGAAAAGAACTCTGGGGACCCGGCCGCCGCCTATCTGGCATTCAGCAGGAGGCCCTGCGGCAAGTTCCGCGCGGTAAAGGTACTTTCCCGCGCGGGAGACCTGCGGGAGGCGGCGGCAAGCCTCTTTGGCGCCCTCCACGCGCTGGAAAGGACGGGCGCGCGGCTCATCTACGTAGAGAAGGTCCCGCCCCATGGCCTCGGCCGGGCCATCATGGACCGGCTTAAAAGGGCCGCGGCCTGAAGCGCCGCCGGGGGACGGCGCCAGGACCGACCTCGCCCAGCTTCTCGGGAAACCCCCTTAAAAAGAAAACGCCCGGCGGGGCCGGGCGCTACAGGAGATGTCCGGGATCCGTCAGGCCCGGTAATGTTTGAAGGCCTCAGCCAGCAGCAGGAACTGCGCGGCGCGGGCGTGCACCTGGGCGGGGAGGTAGATCCTGACGCGCGAGCGATATTCCTGCAGGCGCGCGGCGAAAGCGGCAGCGGCTTCCTTCTCCATAGTCTTCAGCTTCTGCAGGTCCAGTTCCATCCTTCCCTTCGTCTGCTGCAGATAGGCCCTCAACTCCTCCGCCAGTTTCTCTCCCTGGCGACGGTCCAGCGCGCCCTCAAGGCGCAGTTTAAGGCGCTTGCGCCGCGCGTCGTACTCCTCCACCAGGACCGAGAATTTATGCGGTACGTTGTACTTCTGAAGCTCGGTCTCCAGCCACTCCCGCGTAAAGGGCTCCGGCGGCAGGCGCCAGGCTTTGCGGGTCAGCGGAGGGTTCTGGAACAGATGGAAGCGCAGTTTGAAGGAGGTCCACAGCGCGGCGGCCAGCGCGCCGTATTTCAGCGCGCGCTGGGCGAAAGACGGCGGCCCGAAAACGGCGTAAACGCGCTTCTTGAGCCTGTACACCATGGCCCTGGTCCGCAGCGTCGGCGCGAAAAGCTCGCCCGGCAAGTACATCGGATAGGTCATGCGCAGCTCTTTCGCGAAGCGCTCGGCCTTGAGACGCAGGAAACTGTTTGGAGAATCCTTGTGCTTCAGGTAGCCGTTGAGCATAGTCTCGGCCACGCGGTAAATTGTCGGGCCCAGCTCCCGGAAGTCCTGGTCAAAGCACCAGCGTTGCATCTTCTCTATCTCGGGGCCGGTCATGTGCGGGTGCTCGGTCAGGGAACGAAAGCCGCTGGCCCACTTCCAGTAGTGCTCGGGGTTCTCGGAGAACTCCCTGCGGAAAAGACCCTTCGACTTAACCTTCTCGTAGAGCGGCGTGCCGGGGTTCGGGTTGTAGATCATGAACTGGCACAGGTCGGGCTTAAGCGACATCAGGTGCTTGTGCTCGGCCTTTATGATCTCCGGAGTCTGGTAGTCGAAACCGACTATCATGGAGGCCAGCACGGTGATACCGTTCTCCTTTAGGCCCTTTATAATCTCTTCCGGCGACTTGCTGTTGGCGCGCTTCTCGTAGCCGGAGCGCTCGCCCTCGTAGCCTATCCAGACGCCGTCGACCCCCATCTCCAGCAGTTCCTCGGGCGTGTACATGGAGAGCGCCTTGAGACTCGCAAAAACGAAGATGGACAGCGGCTTTCCGCCCTTGACCACGAGGCCGCGGAACTCCATCGCGCGGTCGCGGTTAAGCAGGAACTCCTCGTCCAGTATCGTGAACTGCGCATCCTTGTTGGCGGAGAGATGGCGCCTGACCACCTCGTAGACCTGCGCGCCGGTGTGCAGCAGGCGCAGGTGCTGGCGCTTGAAGAAATGGGAAGTGGAGCAGAAGTCGCAGCCGTTGGGGCAGCCGAGGCCGGCGAAGATCATGCCGGTGTAGGAGACGGTCTTTGAGAAGACCTTCAGCCGGCTCTCTATGAAAGGGTGTTTGTGCTCCCTGAGCGGCGGCTGGCCGAACAGCTCGCGCATGAACGTGACGCCCTCACCGCGGCAGATATGGTCGCCGTAGGGGTTGAGGGCCTCGTCGGGCAGCACGGTCCCGAAGCCGCCCAGGATTATCTTCGAATTGGGAGAGTACTTGCGCACCAGCGCGGAAAGTTCCTTCATGCGGTGGTAGGTCACCATGATGAAGGAGATGCCGACATAATCGTAGCCTTTTTTCAACTCCCGGATGACCTCCCTGCGGGAGGGATAGTGCAGGACCACGGTGGGATTCTCGAGATTCTCTGCCATGTAGTCCAGCGAGAACTGGCGGTGCACCGCGCGGGGACTGAACATACCCTGCGCGCGGGTCACCTGCGCGTGCAGCAACTCGTAGCCGACGCTCTCCGCGTCTCCGTAAGCGGGGCCGATGGGCCGCATTATACTGGTAAGCAGAAGCCGGGGTGAACGTTTAGATGATGTCTCCATGTTGTCTGTAAGGTTTATTATATAAAATCCGAACCGCTTTTAGGGGAACTAGGCGGCCGCGAGCATTTTCCAATCCGGAAATGAGCCTGAAATCCCCCGACGGCGTTCCGTCGATGATTTCTAGCCTTGCCTCCTTGTTTTTAATGATTTCATGCCTCCGGCCACGCGGCTGAACAGCCGGCGTTT
>JAJZVJ010000164.1 GCA_021845705.1 bacterium | reverse complement strand
CACCTATACGGCCACCGCTGAAATTTATATTTCGTCCTCTTCTTACTGGATGAATATCGGGTCTGTGACCAACGGCAGGGCCCAGCATACGGCCACCCTGCTTAAGAACGGCAATGTGCTTATGGCCGGGGGCATCAACGCGCTCGGCCCCCTTAAATCCGTGGAGATCTACAATTACCTTACCCACACCTTCAGCCCGGCGTCCGACATGAACATAGCCAGGTACGCGCACACCGCGAACCTCCTCCGTGACGGCAACGTAATAGTCACGGGTGGGTCCGACGGCATTGACAGCATGAAATATTTTGAAATTTACAACGGCGCGGCCTGGTCGATACCTCTCGACCCCAAAGGGAAGCCGATCAGACTTAACGTCAACAGGGCCAACCACCGCACCGTCCTGCTTCCTAACGGAAAATTAATGCTCACCGGCGGAGAAATGCGCGGCACGGTCCAGTCCGTCCCCGAGGGCTATGATCCGGACTATATCAGCTGGACAATCCAGGGTGCGGCCTCAGGCAGAACGCATCACACCTCCCTGATGACCAAAGACAATATGCTGGTGACTATAGGCGGCTGGGACGGCTCCAAATACCTCAACACCACGGAAATCATCAATTTTAATTTTTACCCGGACATGAACGGGCTTGCGGCCGAAACCACCAGGCAGGCGGTTATTTCCACCGTCACCGCCCTGTTCAACAACGGCGACATGGCCACCCTGCTCAGCGACACTTCCAATTTCCACGGCATTACCGAAGCTTCCGGCGGCGGCGCCGCTTCCGCGAATTCTTCCTTCAGCAATCCCCGGGTCTACATGCAGCAGATGGACAACCCCAGCGGCTTCATGATCGACCTTTCCACCAGGATCTATTCTATCTACGGCGGCCCGAATACTTCATGGGAGAGCACGCTTTCCTCCATCACCATAATCACCCCTAACCTGCCCGCAGTGATGCCGCACGGCTGGTACACCATGCGCGTCGCCGCCAACGGCGTCTTCTCGGACGGGCGGGCCGTGCAGGTGACAGGGCCGCGCCCGACCGGCGCTCCGTCGGTGCCGGTAGGCACGGTGCTCGGCACAAGTTCCATAACCTGGACCTGGAACGACGGCTCAATATCGTTCCCGGGCGGGGCCGACGGCTACAACATCTATTCCTCCTCGGACAATCTTTTTATAACCACCGCGGCTTTTACCGCCACCGCCTCCTATACCCAGACCGGCCTGGCGCCCAATACGGCCATCTCTATAATGGTAGGCGGCTATAATCTCGGGGGCAACGGGCCGCTTTCAAAATCCGTCACCTACTATACGCTGGCCGCGGCCCCCACGTCCCTCAATGTAACCGCCGCAAGTTTCGAAACCGCGGCGCTGGAATGGGACGGGAACGACAACTCCGCTATCACCACCTATGAAATTTCCATGGCCCCCACGGTGTCCCCCAAGTTCTCCAGCGCGCTGGATATCTCCACCCCTGTGCCGTTCAGCGTGAATTACACGAGCACTTCCACGGTGATTTCCCAACTCTCGGCCAACCAGCCCTACGACTTCAGGGTCAGGGCCGTCAACGGCGCGGGGATCCTCACCGGTTTCAGCAACATCGCCACTACCGTAACCGTCAGTTCCGTAAACAATTTCTCCGGGCAGGCGCTGAGCAGTTCCACCATTAACTGGTCCTGGGACGCGGCGCAGGGAGCCACCTACTACGAAGTCTACGACGTGACCAGCGGCACCGCTTCCGCGGTCTTCGTCGGCTCCACCACCCAGAACAATCTGTCGCAGACCGGGCTCTCCGCCAACCACCAGTACTACGCCGTGGTGGCGGCGATCAATGATACCACCGGCTTCGGCCCCATAAGCGGCCCGCTGGCCCTGGCCCCGGCCGTATACACGCTTACCGTACAGCCGCTGCCCGGCACCCCAAACATTTACACGGGCGTAACCACCAGCAGCATAACAGTTAACTGGATAACCAACGGGAACTCCACCTGGACCGTCTACGCCGTCACGCTTTCCACCGGGGTATCGATCTCCTCCAGGACCACCACCAGCAATTCGCAGACCTTCAGCGGGCTGCTTCCGAACGTGCGGTATTACTTCACACTTACTCCGATAAATGGCGACGGGATAACCGGGACCGCCGTGGACCTGGGCTCTAAATATACCCTGGCCAAGGTCCCCGCCAGCCTTGCCGCCACCGATATCTCGATGTCCGGGATCACCCTGGCCTGGGATACGGCGGGCAACTCGACCGGGACCATATATGAAGTGCGCAGTTCGACCTCAGATGTCTTCGCCGCCCCGGTCCTGACCCATATACCTTTCTGGTCGGAGTTTACCGGCGACACTACCCTGGTCAGCGGGCTGCTCACCTCCACCTCCTACTATTTCGACGTCGCGGCCTGCAACGGGGAAGGTATTTCCCTTGGCTGCACGGGCTACGGCGTAACGGCGCGGAAACGGGCCGTGGCGGCCTTTACCCTGCCCGGCCCCGAAAGCGCGCCATCCGGCTCTATCGGCGGAACCAGCGACCCGTCCAAGAACGTCACTATAGACGGCTACCTGCCCAATAACCGCAGGATAACTCTTACCATCCCCTCAGGAACTTTCGCGTCGGCCACCGACATAGCCGTCTCTTCTTCCGACGCCAATAAATGCGGGTACCTCGCCGGAGGGCTTATGCCCGTGGGGGTAGCCATCTTCTCGCAGGACAATAAACAGCCGCAGGAGCCGGTAACGCTTACGTTGCGCTTCGACCTGGACCCGGCCGCCGTGAAGAACGACATAATAGCCAAGGCTTCGCAGATAGTGCTGGCCCGGTATAACCCGGTCTCCGGGCAGTGCCTGCCGCTGGAGACCAAAGTAAATATCGGCGACCGCACCATAACCGCCACGCTCAACCATTTCAGCCTGTTCCAGCTGGCGCTGCGCGTAGCCGCCTCCGACCTCAGCAACGTGCTGATCTATCCTAATCCTTTCTATCCCAACCGCGGTAACGGCTTTGTTACCATAGACAAGATCCCCGCGAACGCCAAGATACGCATCTACACCCTTTCCGGGGAGAAGGTCTGGGAGGCCGCGGCCGATACCACCGGCATGATAATCTGGAAGGGCGTGAACAAATCCGGCTACCTGGTGGCCAGCGGCATCTATCTTGTCGTGATCGACTCATACTCCGGCAAGAAAGTCTTCAAAGTGGCGGTGGAAAGGTAAGTATGAAAAATACTTGCACCCCGAGGGTCCTGGCCGCCGCGCTGGCTGCGGCCTGCCTGGCTTTGGCCTCCTCGCTCCCTCTTTCCGCGAATGCGGACCCGCGCTATTTCTCTTCCAAAGCCGTCGGCACCACCACGGCGGACTTCCTGAACCTGCCGATAGGCGCGAGGGCCGCCGCCATGGGCGGGGCCTATACCGCGATAAGCGAGGAAGCCTCCGCGGTGTACTGGAACCCGGCCGGCCTTGTACAGATCCCCAAGCTTTCCGCGGTATTCATGCGCGCCCAGTACCTTCAGAACATAGGCTACCAGTACGCCGCCTACGCCCAGCGCCTTACTTACGACTCGGTAGTCGCCGGCTCGGTGCTGCTCACGGACGTAGGCTCCATCCCGGAAACGGACATCTCAGGCAACACGCTCGGCAGCTTCACCCCGCGCGACCAGGTCTACACAATTTCCTACAGCAAGGCCATACTTGAATTTTCAGATAAGGACATCGACGTCTCGATCGGCGTCTCGGCAAAATATATAAAGTCCACCATACTCAATTCCGCCAAAGCCTACGCCGGCGACGTGGGCATAATGACCTATAATTTCGGCGACATCCCTTACCGCCTCGCCGTCACCGCCACCAATATGGGCGGCGGCCTTTCCTACGACCAGGAATCCAACCCCCTGCCGCTCACCTTCAAACTGGGCGCGGCCGTGAACCCTTTCCGCAACATGCTGATAGCTACCGACATCGTCATGCCCAAGCAGAACAAGCCGAACCTGCTGGTGGGCCTGGAACTGGCGACCACCCCGAACGAACTTACCCGTCTTTGCGTGCGCGCGGGCCTCAACGCCCAGCAGATGAGCGACGGCCTGGGCGGCTTCTCGGTCGGCGTCGGGGCCACGCTCCACTTTTTCAGCCTGGACTACGCCTTTGTGCCCATGGGTGAGCTGGGGTCCACCCACCGCATCTCCCTCACGTTCGACTTCCCTTTCCGCAGCCCCATATTCCAGCGCCGTGACCGCACGGTCTTCACAAAAATGAAAGGGATCTCCTTCAAATAAGCCTGGCCGTCCGAAAGCAAAAAAACCGGGCCGCGGCCCTGGAATCAGAAGATTCCGGATTACGGGTCCCGTATTCCCGGCCGCGGTCCCTGCCGGTTGACACCCTACGGCAAATAATATAGATTGTTAGACCGGAAAACGCCCATGAAAGCACTAGGACAACACCTGATTTTGGAACTTTACGGCTGCAGCGCGGCCACCCTCTCCTCCGTGGCCGACGTGCAGGACGCTATGATAAAAGCCGCCAAGGCCGCCGAAACCACCATAATAGACTCCATTTTCCACCATTTCAAGCCGTACGGGGTTTCAGGGGTCGTGGTGATAGCCGAGTCCCATTTTGCCATACACACCTGGCCGGAGCATAAGTACGCTTCCGTGGACCTTTTCACCTGCGGCGCTAAAACCCGCCCCTGGGAGGCTTTCAAAGTGGTAAAAAGGCTCTTCAAGGCCACTCATTTCAGCGTGATGAAGATGGAAAGGGGTTTGTTGCCTAAGTAGCGGCATAAGATCACGGGCGGAATACGCGCGGAACGATGAAAAAGAAAACAGATTTCGACTGGATCAAGAATTCCAAGAGCATTCTGCCGAAAGGCGAATGGTTCGTGGAATTTTTCACCCCCGGCGAACTGCACGCCCACCGCGCGCTCAAGGTGCTCGAGACCTCCTCCACGCCCTTCCAGGAAGCCGCGCTGATAAAGACCCACACTTTCGGCAAGGTGCTGGTGCTGGACGGTGAAACGCAGTCCAGCCAGTACGACGAGGCTTTTTACCACGAGTCCCTGGTCTGCCCCGCCCTGCTGGCCCACCCGGCCCCGAAGACCGCCCTTATCCTCGGCGGGGGGGAAGGCGCCACCGCCAGGGACATCCTCAACGACCGCGGCATAGAGCGCGTGGTAATGGCCGATATCGACTACAACATACTGCGCTTCGCCGAGAAGCACCTGGACACCTGGCACCGCGGCTCCTTCTCGGACCAGCGCCTGAGCCTGCTGGCCCAGGACGCCGGGAAATACGTAGAGAACACTTCCCTTAAATTCGACCTCATTTATTCCGACCTGCCCAGCCCCATCGAGGGCGGTCCCGCTTACGCCCTTTACACGCTGGAGTTCTACCGCCGGATGAAGAAGATAATGGCCCCGGGCGGCGTCTTCGCCATGCAGGCCGGGCCCGGCACGCCGCTGCAGTTCGAACTGCACCCGGCTATCTACAATACTCTCAGCAGGGTCTTCCGCTTCGTGGGCAGCTACTCCTCCTTCATCCCGGCTTATGATATGCCGTGGACCTTCCTTTACTGCACGGATTCCCCGGGCCTCGCGCCGGCCGGTCTTAAAGCGGCCGCCCTGGACCGCGCGGCGGCGGCGCGGCTTAAACGCCCGCTTAAGTATTCGGACGGGCTGACCATAACCGGGGCCTTCAGCCTCCCCAGGTATTACCGGGACAGGATAAAGGCCTCGCGCGCGGTCATAACCGCCGCGCGCCCCATGTTTTTCAGCACCTCGCAGCATTGAGCCGCACGGCAGACGCCGGCGGCGGATAATCCAGTTTCTGCGGTAAGATTGCGCCCGCCAGCCGCGTACGCAAATATTCGAGAATGGAGCCTGATATGAAAAAAATGAAAAAAACGGCGAAAACCCCGCCGGCAAAGAAAGCGGCGGTAAAAAAAACGCCCGCGAAGAAGCCGGCGGAGAAAAGGACCGCGAGGCCGGCGGCGGTAAAAACGAAGGCGGCGCCCGCCGCAAAACGAACGGCTTCAGTTCACGCTAAAAACCCCAAGGCTGAGGCCCTGACCAAACATGAGCTGGACGAGATAGCGGCCGCCCTCGGCGAGATGAAGACAGATATCGCCAAGAACGTGGAGGACAAGAAGAACCTGGACTTGCTCGAGCCCGAAGTGGGGGACAGAT
>JAJZVJ010000163.1 GCA_021845705.1 bacterium | reverse complement strand
CGATCTCTGGGCATGTTCGAAATGGCCCAGGCTTCCTTCGCCTCTTACGAGGCCGTGGAGCGCATTACCTTCGAGGTACTGGAAGACGCCTACAAAAAAGAGAATATCCGCCTGCTTGAACTGCGCTACAGCCCCGACTTCATGTTTAAGGACAAAGGCCTGGACTGGCAGAAAGCGCAGGACATCATAAGTTCCACAGCCGTAAAGTTTGAAAAGAGCAGCAATATGGTCTGCGGCATAATACTTATAGCCTCGCGCGGCTACGGCGCGGGATCGGCCCGGAGGACCGCGGCTTTCGCCGTTAAGAACAAAAGGTCCGTTATAGGCTTCGACCTGGCCGACAACGAAATAGATTACCCGGCTTCGCTTTATAAAAAGGAAGCGAAAGAGCTGCATTCGGCCGGCCTGCCGCTTACGGTGCACTCGGGCGAAGAGGGGAAATACTCTCAGATAGTTGAAACCATAAGCGCCCTGGCCCCGCGGCGCATCGGCCACGGCGTGAAAGCCGCGGACGACAGGTCCGGCCGGACGATAGAACTTATAAAAAAAGAGGGGATAACCGTTGAGACCAACCCCTGGAGCAACTACCTCACCCGGGCCGTGCCCTCCATAGAGGAACATCCCCTTAAAAAATTCATAGCCGCCGGGGTCAAGTGCGCCATAGGCGCGGACGACCCCGAGATACTGGACACCCATTTGAACAAAGAATACCTGCTGGCCGTGGAAAAAATGGGCCTTTCCTTCGAGGACATAAGATATACCCTGGAATGCGCCCTGGCCGGTTCCTTCCTCCCCGCCGATAAACGCCAGCAGGCCGCCAAAGAATTGGGAATAGTTTACCGCGGCTGAATTGCGGCGGCGGATTGACATTTGACAACCCGCGCCCCAAAGGCTAGAATTTGGGCATAGTTAGGGAAGGAACCAGGAGGAACCGATGAAAAAAGCCAGAAACCTGTTTGTTTTAGCCGCGGCCCTGATAGCCGCAGCTTCGCCGGCCTTCAGCCAGCAGGCGCTTACCGGCAGCGTGAAAGACCAGATAAAGACAGTGCAGGACGCCATAGCCAGGAAAGGCGCCAAGTGGACGGCCGGGGAAACCTCCGTGTCCGCCGACCGCGAAAGCTGGAAATACCTTGTGGGCCTTAACTTCGAGCCCGTGGACGCCGAACCCCTTAACATCGTGGCCGCGGCCGGCCTCCCCGCGTCTATAGACTGGCGCAACATGAACGGCAGCTTCGTCACCCCTCCGCGGAACCAGAAGAAATGCGGTTCCTGCTGGGCCTTCTCCATGACCGGTGGCCTGGAATCCTATAGCCTGCTTAAAGAAAATACCCCCAACAAGAACCTGGACCTGTCGGAACAGGTGCTGCTGTCCTGCAGCGGCGTAGGCTCCTGCAACGGCGGCCGCCTTTCCGCGAATTACCTCAAGAAGACCGGGCTTCCCCTTGAATCGGCCTATCCTTATACCGCCACCGACGGTTCCTGCTCCGCCGCCGCACCCGGCTGGCAGGCCGGCGCCTACAAAGTGGGCGCCTGGGGCTCCGTAAGGCAGGACCTTAACACCATAAAGACCGCCCTTGTTAACTACGGGCCGCTTCCCATAGCCTTCATGGTCTACGAGGACTTCATGCACTATAAGTCCGGCATCTACTCCTACACCACCGGCAAGCAGCTGGGCGGCCATGCCGTGCTGCTGGTGGGCTACAATGACGCGGAGCAGTACTTCATCGTCAAGAACAGCTGGGACACCGGCTGGGGCGAGAACGGCTTCTTCCGCATAGCCTATTCCGAGATGGACAACTCGGTCAACTTCGGCCTGAGCACTATAGCCTTCAGGGCTTCCAAGGACGAGGTTCCCGTGGGCGAAGCGGTGCGCGCCGGAGCCTGGTCCCGCGTGGCTCCCATGTTCGAGCCGCTGGCGGCCTGGAAGTAAGTTAAGTCGGGCAATATTGAACGGCGCGCGGCCCAAAGCCCGCGCCGTTCAATTTTTTTAAAGGCCGGCTGCCTTCAATGCCCGAGGCCAGGGTGCGGGAGCTGACTTCGTGGAGCAGTATTTCCAGGGCGAACAATATGCCGCCCACGGGAGGTGTCGAACGTGGCCGCGATGCCTCCGCCTGCGCCGCAGGGGATAAGCACTACGCGCTGTCAGGCGGGAACTTTCAGGAACCGGCCCGCGCTGTAGCCGAACGACGAGCCTATCCGGATGATAGGTTCCCGCGACCCACAGGACTTGCCGGCCGCCGAAACTATCTCCCGCGGCTTTCAATTATATCGGAAAACGGCAGCAATAGAGGCGCGCGGCTGAATGGGGCGGCGGGCTTAAGAACTTTGCCTCCAAGCCTGACGGCCCCTGCGCATTGCGCTATCACGGAATTATTCTCAAGCAGCCCAAGATATTTCCTGTCCAGAAGCGATTTCACTGGAAAAAGGCCGCTATACGTTATCTCCGCGCCGCCGCCCTTTATATTCCGGGAAATATCGTTTAAAACCGCGAACTCGTATTTATCCATAAAAAACACCGGCCTGGAAAGCGCGGCTTTCCTTACCTTTGCGAATTCCGGGACATAATAAGACATCACATCGAAAACAACTTTTGCCTTTTTAAGGCTCTCGGCGCAAAAATAAGAGCAGGGGTGCCACGAAATAATGGACAGCAGGGAAAATGTGAAGCGCGAATTCATCCGGCTTACCTGGGCCCCCTGCTGCCTGTCTATCTCGTCATAGCCCGCGCCGGCCCGTCTTCCCGGGCGTGAAAAATAGTTGAACACGTTGTTGGTCAGGAATGGCAGCTGCCCGCTCTTGGGAGTATTATTAAACACGAATTCTACAATATCCGGCCTGTGGAGCGTAGACCCTTTAGGCCCCTTCCACTGTCTTATGGCCGCCACGCAGCAGGCGGGGTAGCCTAAGGCCGTTCCCCACCGCATATAATCCTTGCGCAGGTTCTGATAATAGCCAGCGGCCTTTTTCAGAAGTTCCCTGTCTTTCCCTATCAGCACGAACGTGCGTCCGGCCTGAAGGACTTTATCCTCGAACGGCTGGATATGGAGTCTGAAACCAGCGCAGACTTCCCGCATCTCGCCCATGCTCCCGGGTCCGACAGCGTCGAAGATAACAGGTTTTACTCCTGAAAGAAGAGCGAATAGCTCGGTTATATGCGGCGCATAAATGGGCAGCGCTTGGAAAGGCCCCAGTTTTTTATCCAGTTTAATATGACCGGCCGGAAACATGCGGGCCATCATCGCAAGGCGTTTCTGAAGGGAGTCTGTCATGGAAAGAGTATATAATCAAATATGGTTCTCAAACAACCTCCAGAATTGTCTAACTTAAGTTTCAGTGTACGGCGGGGGGGTAAAGCCCGGGCGGCGGCACAAATGGTCGCGGCCGGTGTGGTCCGGTCCCGGTGGCATGCACAATTCCTTCTTGATGGAAATATTCGCGGCCAGGCCCCGGCGGGAGGGGACGGGGGTACTTGTTGAACGGCGTCGCGGAAGCCTGTGTATCTCCCGGGGCGCCTGTTTACGCCGCCGGCCGCGTTCCGGCGGCGCGCCGACAGCGATGAGCGCCAGCCCGAGCAGAAGGAACTCCGGGGGCCGTCTGACGGGCATAGCCCTTGATACGGCACAACCATAGGTTTGGCCGTCTGATGAGCATAGCTCCTGATACGGCACAACCATAGGTTTGATAAAATGTAGCTGATGAAGAAACTGCTTGCACGCTGGCGCAACGCCGATCCCGCTTTTAAGGCTTTTTTGATAGGGGTGTTCTTCCTGGGTATAAATGCCGGCGTCCTTTCGGCGGCTTTCAATAATTATCTGCACGATTCTTTCAACCTGACTTCAAAACAGCGCGGCTTCCTGGAATTCCCGCGCGAACTGCCGGGCTTTTTGGTCATTTTTATGACCGGGCTGCTGGCGGCCCTGCCGGTGCGCAAATGGGCGGTAATAACCAGCCTGCTTACCGCCGTGGGCGTGGCGGGCCTGGGGTTCATGTCGCCCTCTTATAATATGATGCTGGTCTGGATGCTTTTGTGGAGCGCCGGCAGCCATCTTTTTATGACGGTGGAGGGCGTTATGGGCCTGCGCTTCTCCAAAGAAGGCGGGCACGGGCGCAGGCTCGGGCAGATAAGCGGCATGACCAATTTCGCGGCGGTGGCCGGGGCGGGTTTTGTCTGGGCCGTGGCGAAGCTGGCCGGCCCGGCCATCTACAGGTGGTCTTTTTTCGCGGCGGCGGTCTCGTCGCTGGTCTCGGCCGCCATGTTCGCGCGTATGAAGACCGCAGCCGAAGACTCCGCACCTGCGGGCAAACGCTTCATCTTCCGCTGGAAATATAAATGGTTCTACCTGCTCAATATCTTTTTCGGCGCGCGCAAACAGATCTTCCTTACCTTCGCGCCCTGGGTGCTGGTGACGGTTTACGGCGCTAGCCCGGCGGTAATGGCGGCGCTGGCGCTGACGGCCGCCGGGTTAGGGGTTTTTTTCAGGCAGGGTTTCGGGGAAATAGTGGATAAATTCGGGGAGAGGAAAGTGCTGGCGGGTGACGGCATCCTTCTGCTTTTTATCTGCGGCGGGTTCGCCTACCTGTCTTTCAAGCCGGCGCTCTACGCTTTGTTCATAATAGACAATCTGATGTTCGCCATGCGCATCCCCCGCACCACTTATCTTAACAGGATAGCGGAGCACAAGTCCGACATCGCGCCGAGCCTTTCGCTGGGGGTGACCATGGACCACGCTGTCTCTATGATAATCCCGGCCGCCGGCGGCCTGCTTTGGGCGGCCTGCGGCTATAAAGCCGTGTTCATAGCGGCTTCCGGCCTGGCTGCCGGGATATTCTTCGTCTCCCTGGGAGTGGATGAAAGGCCCCGCCGCGCCGCGGCCGCGCCGCTGCCCGCGCCGGCCGCCCAGGACGGCTGCTGCTGAGTTAAAACATGAGAATACTTATCGCGGCGTTATTTGTGTTCTCGGCCGGGATCTCCGCGGCTGGAACTTTAAAATATTCCACGGTTAACGGGGCGGCGGCGGTGCCGCTTTCGCTGGATAACGCCTACCTGAGGAACCCCGCGGATCCCGCTTACGATTACTGGGCGCTGGCCTCTTTTTACGTGCCGCAGACCACCCCCGCCTCCTGCTCCGCGGCCTCGGTTTCCATGGCGCTTAACGCGCTGCTGAACGCCCGGCGCGACCGCGGCGACGAGGAAGAAAATATAACGGAAGATAAACTGGTGGAAAAAGTTTCTACGGTTCCCTGGAAAGCGCTGGTGAGCGAGGAGGGCGCGGAGGGCAGGCACGGCCTGACCCTGGCGCAGCTGGCCCGGGCGGCCGGAGAGGCCCTGGCGGCGTACGGCGCCGAAGATGTTTCCGTAAGCAGCGTTGCCGTAAGCAACAGGTCGGCCCAGGCGCTGGAAAGCTTCAGGAGGGCTCTCGCGGAGAACGAGCGCAACCCCCGGGACATAATGCTGCTCCATTTCGTGCAGGACGCCGTGACGGGCGCGCCCGGCGGGCCTTTCGCGCATATCTCGCCCGTGGGCGCTTACGACGAGAAGACCAGGCGGGTGCTCATCTTCGACGTGGACCGGGAATGGTACGAGCCCTACTGGGCCTCCGATATACAGGTTTTTAACGCGATGGCGCTTAAAACGCCGGCCTTCGGGCCTGGCGGCTACGTGGTGCTTAAGGCCGGGAAATAAAGATCCCCGTAGCCCGCCGCCGGGTATTTTGGGATAATAGAAGCAGTGATCAACCGCGCGAGGACAATAAAATGGCAGAAACAAAAGACGACAAGAAAGTTATATTCTCGATGGTCAACGTCAGCAAGATCTACGACAAGAAAGCCGTCCTGAAAGATATTTACCTCTCCTATTATTACGGCGCCAAGATAGGCGTGCTGGGCCTGAACGGCTCCGGCAAAAGTTCGCTGCTGCGCATAATGGCGGGGCTCGACGACGATTTCCGCGGCGAGACCGTGCTTTCCCCTGGCTATACCGTGGGCCTGCTGGAGCAGGAGCCGAAGCTCGACGAGAATAAGACCGTGCGCCAGATAGCGGAGGAAGGTCTGCCCGAGGCCATGGCCGCGCTTAAGGAATACAACGATATCAGCGAGAAGCTGGCGGAACCCATGGATGACGCCAAAATGAACGCGCTGATAGACCGCCAGTCCAAGGTGCAGGAGAAGATAGACGCAGA
>JAJZVJ010000162.1 GCA_021845705.1 bacterium | reverse complement strand
CCTGGAGGCGGCCTACGGGCGCAAAGCGGCCGCGGTGGGAGCGCTGCTGGTATTTCTTCTCGCCAGCCCGGCCGACGAGGCGCTGATGCTGGGTGTACTGGCGCGCTGGGCCACCGGCTGGCCGCTGGCCTCCTGCGTGGCGCTGGTGGCGCTGGTCTCCGGCGCCGTGCTCTGGCGCGGCGGCCTGCGCTCCGACGTGGGGGCTAGCCGCCTCCAGCTGCTGGTGATGTTCGGCGGCTTCGCCGTGGTGCTGCCCTTCGGCCTGGCCGCGGTGCGCGGCTGGCACGGTCTCATGGCCGCGCTGCCGGCTTCCCACCTTAACCTGACCGGCGGCCAGCCGCTCTGGACCCTGGCCGGCTGGTGGATGATAGCGCTGTGGACCTTCGTGGACCCGGCCTTCCACCAGCGGGTGCTGGCCGCCAAGGACGAGCGCACGGCGCGCCTTGGGATAGCCGTCTCGGTGGGCTTCTGGTTCGTTTTCGACCTGATGACGACCACGGCCGGGCTGCTCGCGCGCGCCAAACTGCCGCACCTGGCCGACCCGCTCGCGGCTTACCCGGCGCTGGCCCAGGCGGTGCTGCCGCCGGTGCTCAAAGGCATCTTTATCGCCGGCGTGGCGGCCTCGGCCCTGGCCGCGTGCGCCACAAAATCGCTTTTGTCGGCCGTCAGCCTGGGGCACGACGCGGCGCAGCGCTTCTGGAGACTGCCCGACGCGAAAGCCGAGACGCTGACGCGCTGGGGTTTAGTGGCCGCCCTCGGCCTGGCCGTAATAATGGCGGTGGCCCTCCCTTCTGTGGTGGCGCTGTGGTACACGTTGGGCTCCTGCGTTATCCCGGGGCTTCTGGTGCCGCTCCTCACGTCTTATGTGGAGCCGCTGCGCGTCGGGCCGCGCGCCGGCCTGTGGTGTTCGCTGGCGGGAGTGGGCGCAGCGACAGCAGCGTGGCGGCTGGGAGCGGAAGCTCCGTTCTTCGCCGGACTGGGAGCGTCCCTGGCGGTATGGGCGGCCGGCTACGCGGCGGACCGCCTTAAGCGCTCCCGGGAGTGAATTGGCCCGGGATGGGGACTATTTTATATCCTGTAGGTACGGCTTGCCATAAAAATTTCCGGAGGATGTAAATGAGCGACGCATACGCAGGTAAAATAGCGGTGGAACTGGGCCTTAACGGCGCGGGCGTGGCCGCGGCCATCCAGCTGTTCAAGGAAGACGCCACCATCCCTTTCATTTCCCGCTACCGCAAGGAAGCTACCGGGAACCTGGACGAAGTGGCCCTGGGCAAGATCCAGGACCGCCTGACCCAGCTGAAGGACCTGGACGCCCGCCGCGAAGCTATCCTTAAGTCCCTGACCGAGCGGAACCTGCTCACGCCCGAGCTAAAGACCAAGATCGAGGCCGCGGAAGTGATGGCAAAGCTCGAAGACATCTACCTGCCTTTCCGCCCCAAGCGCCGCACCCGCGCCACCATCGCCAAGGAAAAAGGCCTCGAGCCGCTGGCCGACCAGGTCTACGCCCAAGGTTCCGAGGACCCCGCCGCCCTGGCCGCCCCTTTCCTGAACGAGGAGAAAGGCGTTAAGACCGTGGAAGAAGCCCTGGCCGGCGCGCGCGACATTATCGCCGAGCGGATCAGCGAAGATGAAAGCTCCCGCGCCCGCCTGCGCCAGCTCTTCGCCCAGAAAGGCGTGTTCCACTCCAAGGTGCTGGAAGGCAAAGAGGCCGAAGGCGCCAAGTTCAAGGATTACTTCGACTGGAAAGAGCCCGCCGTGAAAGCGCCTTCGCACCGCGTGCTGGCCATGCGCCGCGGCGAGACCGAGGGCTTCCTGACCATGCGCATCGAGGTGGACGCCGACGAGGCCGTCTCGCTGCTGGAGCCGCTGTTCGTGAAGAACGGCGGGGCCTGCGGCAAACAGGTGAAAGAGGCCGTGACCGATTCCTACAACCGCCTGCTCGCGCTCTCCATGGAGGGCGAGGCCCGGTTCGAGACCAAGAAGCGCGCCGACACCGAGGCTATAGCCGTGTTCGCCCGCAACCTGCGCGAGATCCTGATGGCTTCCCCGCTGGGGCATAAGAACCTGCTGGCGCTGGACCCCGGCTTCCGCACCGGCTGCAAGCTGGTCTGCCTGGACCGCAACGGCAAGCTGCTGCACGACGACGTGATCTACCCGCACACCGGCGACGGCCTGGCCGCGCAGGCCGCGGCCAAGGTTAAGAAGCTGGCCGCCGAATACAAGACCGAGGTCATCGCCATCGGCAACGGCACCGCCGGCCGCGAGACCGAGCTGTTCGCCAAGGCCCTCAACCTGGAGGGCGTCATCATCGTGATGGTGAACGAGAGCGGCGCCTCCGTCTACTCCGCTTCCGAAGTGGCCAGGAACGAATTCGCCGACAAGGACGTGACCGTGCGCGGCGCCGTTTCCATAGGCCGCCGCCTGATGGACCCGCTGGCGGAGCTGGTGAAGATAGATCCCAAGTCCATCGGCGTGGGGCAGTACCAGCACGACGTGGAGCAGGGCGAGCTCAAGAAGAGCCTGGATACCACCGTGATGAGCTGCGTCAACAGCGTGGGCGTGGAAGTGAACACCGCCAGCCGCGAGCTGCTTTCTTACGTGTCCGGCCTTAACGCCGGGCTCGCCAAGAACATAGTGGAGTACCGCAACGCCAACGGGGCCTTCCCCACGCGTGCCGCGCTGAAGAAAGTGCCGCGCCTCGGGCCCAAGGCCTTCGAGCAGGCCGCCGGCTTCCTGCGCCTGCGCGAGAGCGCCAACCCGCTGGACGCCAGCGCCGTGCACCCCGAGCGCTACGAGATCGTGGAAGGTATGGCCGCGGACCTCGGCTGCTCGGTGAAAGACCTGGTGAACGACGCCGGGCTGCGCGCGAAGATCGACATTTCCAAGTACGTGTCCGAAGGCGTGGGCGAGCCCACGCTTAAGGACATCCTGGCCGAGCTGGCCAAGCCGGGCCGCGACCCGCGCAAACAATTCGAGGCTTTTACCTTCGGCGACGTGCAGAAGATAGGCGACCTGGTGCCGGGCCAGAAACTCCCCGGCATAGTCACCAATGTGGCCGCTTTCGGCGCTTTCGTGGACATAGGAGTGCACCAGGACGGCCTGGTGCATATCAGCGAGCTCTGCGACAAATACGTGCAGGACGCGGCCTCCGTAGTTAAGGTGGGCCAGCGCGTGAACGTTACGGTGATGGATGTGGACCTGCCCAGGAACCGCATAGCCCTTTCGCTGAAGTCCAACCCGGTGATAGGCCCGCGCGAAGCCCGCGGCCCCCGGCCGGAGCCCGCTCGTCCCGCGCAGGCACAGCCCCGCCGCCCGGACCCCCGCCAGCGCCGTGAGGAAGCCCCTGCCGGCTCCATGGCGGAAGCCCTGAAAGCCTTCATGGACAAGCGCCGCAACTGACCTTTACCGGTGAGCGGCCTGATAAATAAAAAACCCCGGGAAAGCCCGGGGTTTTTCAGGAGGGATAGCTTATTCCGGCCTGGTTTTTGAGGTGATGCCTTCTATGCGTTTAAGGCCTTTCCTGACTTCCAGGTTATTCGGGTCCAGGTCCGCGGCTTCCAGCCATACTTCTTCGGCTTTGTCGTAGTTTTCTTCCTGGAAGCGTTTCAGCCCCTCAAGGTAGCGTTCCTTCGCCGCCTCGGCGTCCCTCTCTGGAACAGGCTTGGTCCTTCTTGAAAGATCCACTGGCAAGGGTTCCCGCGCCGGTACTCTCTTTACGTCTTTCAGCTCTATTGGAGCGGCTTCTTTGTCCGCCAGTTTGCCGGCTATCGCGTCGAACAGTTTCCCTCCTGCGGCAGGTATAAGCAGTAAGATCCCTATTCCCGCAACCCAAAGCGATATTTTTCCCGCTGGTTTCATATTAGCACCCCTCGTTTCCCGCCTATAAATTATAAACGCCGGATATTTCATATTTATTTCGCGAAACGGCGGGGAGGGACCTTTGGGACCGGGGGCCTGGGCCCTAAGACACTTACCGGTTTACCCGCCGGCTGTTAGACTATAAGCAGGAACGAGGCAAATATGAAAAAAATAATTCTTGCGGTAATAGCGGCTGCGGGTCTCACCTCGGCGGGTTTCGCCGGGGATTTCGATCTAAGCTCTATCAGCGTTCAGGACCTGAAGGCTTCCCGGGAAAGCCTGGAAGCGGTCCCGGCGCCGGCCTCCCCGGAACTGCTGGGAATTGAGAAATCCCCCAACATGCCAACCCCGCTCCTGGACATGACCATAAAGCTTCCTTTCAGCGCGCTGAACTCCCGCCTGGCCGACCTGCCGGGCCTGAAGATGCAGCCTATAGACCCTTCCTCTCCCATACTCTTCAACGAAGGGGACCATATCACCTTCGGCAACGTGACCGTGAATTATAACGGCCTGGACGTGGAGCCCACCGTACTTATAAAACCTTTTTTCGAGGGCAACAACAGGCTGGCCCTGAAAGTCATGAAAGTGGAGGCCGATGTGGCCTTCGGCCCGAAAGCCGTGCTGGACAAGGACGGCCTGATGGAAACGGTGATGACCAGCCTCAGCAACGGCATGATAGCCGCCATGGACAAGGCTTTTTCGGGTAACAGGGTCTCTATGCGGGCCCGGGACGTTATCTCCTTCGTTTACGACCGCAAGAGCTGGACCCTGCACATGGCGGTCACCCCGGATTTCGTGGCGCCGCTCCTGCCGGGCCTTATAGAGAATATCAACCTTACGGCTTTCAGCTTCGACAGCAACGGTTTCGCGCTGGGTGTAAGGTCCGGGTCCGCCGGCTCTCTCTCCCAGGTCCCCGGCTGCAACCTGGCCCTTTCCGACGGCCTGCTGGACAACTTTATAAACCAGTTCACCAAGGGCACGGACTTCGAGTTCCACCCGAAAGGTCACGAGGGCGGCCTTAAGTTCCGCGCCGACGGCCGCATGGAACTGGCCGGCAAGATCTACGCCAAGGATGTTTTCCTCAAGCCAAACGTGTATTTCAAAGCCACCATTAAGCCGGAGCTCACCGGGCCCAACAAGCTTAAGATACGCGTGGACAGCGTGGACGTGGACCAGGCCTACGGCATCGGCATCCCCGGCTTCGTCAACGGCTGGCTGCAGGGAACCATCATCGGCTCCCTTATGAAGACCATCACTACCAATAAGGACCTGGTGAAAGTGGCGACAGTCCGCAAGGTGGACGACAAGACCGTGGAGATAACGCTTAAGAACAGCGCTTTCCTGCCCTCTTTCGCCAAAGGCGCGGTTATAAACAACCTTAAAATAGGCAACGGCCTTATGTACCTTGGTTTCTCACTGTAAGCCGGAGTTTCAAGGAAAAGTTATGAAAAAAATATCCGCTCTTAAAATAATAGCCCTGGCCGCGGTGCTCTCCTGCGGCGCTAAAGCGATGGCTTCGGACTTCGGCCTGGAAGCCCTTAACGCCGCAGACGTCCGCGCCGCCAAGACCGACTTCCGCGCCGCCGACCCTAAGCCGGCCGGGGACGACGACATGATCGGGATCGACGTGGCCGTGCGCGTGCCCTATAAAACTATCAAGAAAGCCGTGGGCCAGCTGGCCGAGAAGAACAAAGACGTGACCATAATAGACGAGAACGCCCCGGTCATGTCCAAATCCGGGGAATTCATAAAGATAGACAATATACAGGTGAACGTCAACGGCATAATGGCCAGGCCGACGCTGCTGCTGAAGCCTTACCTGGAAGGCCGCGACCGGCTGTCCATCCGCATCCAGCGCGTCCAGCTGCACGCTTCCATGGAGCCGGACCAGAAAGCGGCGCCCGAACTTGACCAGAACGAGCTGATGTCGCAGGTGATGGAATCCCTTATCAAGACCGTGTATGCCGCCATAGACGCCAAACTGAAACCCGAACACACCCAGTACACGGCCAGGGATATCATCAGGATGCGCTACGACAAGACCGCCTGGACCCTCCGCATGGCCTTCTCCTACAGGATCATGAACCAGCTGATGCCTCCCGGCCTGGTAGGGACCATGCACCTGACCGGCTTTACGTTCAGCGACACCGCCATCAGCCTTAAGGTGGAGACCGGGGAATAAGGCCGGCGCGCGATAAAAAAGCCCCGCTCGGCGCGGGGCTTTTTTGTGTGCGCGCGGCATGCGCGCACGCTTGGGGGTGAAAGTCCCCTACGGGGGTTGATAGAACCTACTGTTAGCCAAAGGCAAGGGTGTCCGCCGCGAGGCGGAATCTGAAGGAAGCCGGAGGCAAAGTC
>JAJZVJ010000161.1 GCA_021845705.1 bacterium | reverse complement strand
AGCTCGTCCTTGTATTCTTTTTCGTATTCATCCGCTGCGGAGTTGAATGCCCGGGCCCGCTCCTCGGCCTCCGGCGCGAGAGTCTCGTACGCGGCGGCTATGGCGGCCAGGTTGTCCCGGTATTTCTCCATGGTTTTGAGGTCCGGGTTCTTCTTGCCCGGCCAGGACCATTTTTCCCAGTGGTCCAGGTCCTCGGCATGGTTGTTGCCGATCTCTATGCTGTACATGGTCGAGTTGAAGTTTTCCAGGTTCTTCGCCTGGGAGAGGGCATAGAAACCGGCTTTGGACCCGGAATAGGCCTGCTCTAGCGTATTGTCGCCAGGCCCTTTCATGGTCAGCGCGCCGAGCTCATTTACCAGTTTCGTCCCGTAGTCGTTCAGCCTGTTCTGGATCTCGTCCGCGGCGTCCGCGAATTTCTTGTATCCGTTATTGCAGGCGTTGATCTTGTTCTGCGCGGATTCCCTGGTATCCCTGTACTCCAGCTGCCTGTAATAGGGCGCCATGCAGGCGTCGTTCATTTCCCTGGCGGAGCTGTAAAGCAGGTTCTTAAGGCGCTGGTATTCGTCGGGCGCCACGTCGTTGGTCAAAAGGCGGTCCGAGTTGAGCCCGTGTTCCCTGAGGATGCCTGAATAATCGGGCAGTTTGAAGCTTTCCCGCGAGTTGGACGAAGCTTCTTTCTGCGCCTGGGCAACGGTATTGAGCAAGGTATCTGCTTGCGGGTCGCCGGTCTTTACCGCTTCCCCGGCTTTGGTCTTTCCGGCGATCTCCGCGGAAAACCTGGCGGACAGTTCAGCATAAAGACGCTTGTCCTTTATATACTTCTCTACGGTGTCGTTCGGGGCCGGCACCTTCAGGGTTTCCAGCATCTCCATTATGTCCGCTACTTTGCGCTCGGCGGCATCCTTCATGGACAGCAGCTGCTGCGTGGCCTCGATCTTAGCCCGCACCCTTTCCTGCATGACCCTCGCGAATCTTTCCTTCAGTTCCAGCTCCGCGCGTCTTTGCTGGTACGCGTCTTTCATCTTCTTGACGACTTCCGCCCTGTTGGCGCCAAGGACGCCCAGCATCCTGTCCTCGACACCGCCTATCTGGTCCCTTCCGTAATAGAATTCATTCCAGGCCTTGTCCAGTTCAGCTACCGTGGTTTTCGTCAGCACTTCCTCGTTGAACTCGGTCGCCCGGTTCTTGATGGCCCAGTCCTGCCAGTCGTTCACGTAGGTTTCCACTACGCCGTAAACCTGCTTCGCCGTCTCGGCGTAGACGCCTACCACGGGCAGCAGCAGTTTCAGCATTTCGAACTGGGCCGTGCCGGCGGCGTCGTTCTTTATGTTCCCGGGTTTATAGCTTTCGAAAGCCTGGTCGACCACCCGCTCCGGTTTTCCCATCGAGATGTCGTAGATCATCTGCGCCAGCAGTTTGGGGTCGGCGGGGTTGGGGATCCGGCTCTTGATCGTTTCTCCCACCACCGTGGAGATCAATTCCACCGGCACGCTCTTCGCCGCGCCCTGTGACGCGGAGGCCAGGACTAACAACAGGACCGCGGAAAAAGTTTTCATGTTGACCCCCGGTCGGACCAGTTAAGTCTCGCTCCCTTACCGCCAGCTCAGAAGGAGCGGACTTTTACCACCATGGTGAAAGCGGGCAGGCTTCCCACGTCGTTGGAGACGACTTCGATGGCGTAATAAGCGGCGCCGTGGAGCCTGATGCCGAACACCGTCCCCGGGCTCCAGGAGGAGCCGGACCCGGCGATCATCGGGGGGCCGGTCCACCCCGAGGAGGCGCTAAGATCCGCTAAGGTAAGCTGCTCCAGGGCCTTCCCCGTGACCAGCTTGGCCTCGGCATAGGTGTTAAGCGGCAGGTGGTTCGTATCCAGTCCGATGTCCCCTATAGCTACGGCGTGGAAGCCCGCCTCCAGCTGGGTGGTGAGATCATCCAGAGTTATCGTCCTTGTATTCGCCGTCCAGTCCGGGTTCGTCAGTGTCAGGGTTCTGACGGCCCCGCCCAGGCTGCCGCTGTCGTCAAGGAACAGTGCGGCGCCGGTATTGCCAAGCACCGCGCCCGTAGCGACGTTCTCCGCGTCGGAGAGGCCGAACATCAGGGGCTGTTTCATGCTGAAAAGCGAGAGTTTCCCTTCGTTCGAGTCGAACACGAATTCCGTGGCCCCGCTGTCCGTGCTGGTGGCCCCTGTCTTGTTGACGAACACCATACGGTTATAAGTTACGGAAACGAAAACGCGGCCCTGGGCGCCGGCGGCTATATTGTTGACCGTATAGCGGAGATTGATCGAGCTGAGCGCGTCGAAGTCGCGCTTGACCGCGCGCTCCAGTATGGCCTTGTCGCCGGCAAAGTCCTCCCCTACGTAGCCCATGAATTTCCGCAGGTTCTGCGTGTTGTAGGCCGCGAACATCGCGTCCAGGGTTTCTTTGACCTTGGCCTGGATGTTCTCTTCGGACAGGGATATTTCCTTGCGTGTCTCCTCGACCTTGTTGGTTTTTCCGGCCGTATCCGTAACTTCAAGAAGCATGGGGTAGGTTTTTCCCTGTTCGGGTTTGAAGGCGTATTCGAAGGTCCCGTTGTCGGAGAACTTTACGTCGGTCCAGGTGGCCTTGTCGTCCAGCGAGATCCTGACCGAACCGACGGCCCCCTTGCCTGTCGAGGCTTTTCCGGTTATCTTTACCAGGCCGCCCGCGCCGAGGGCCTCCCTGAAGACCTTTATTTTCGGGCCTGCTTCGTCGGCCGATACGCTGTTTATATAAAGGTATTTCAGGCCGACTTCGTCGTTGGACTTGCCGAATAGCCACCACTTGGCGTCCGCCGCGCCGGCCGAGAGCAGCAGTGCCGCGGCTAATATAAGTGATTTTTTCATGGTATCCCTTCCTTATAAAGACAGTTCCCCGTTCAGAAAGCCGTGTTCACTCCAAGCGTTACGCTCTTCTCCCTGAAGTTGCGGGACGTGGTGGTGAAGGCGTAATCGTTGTAGCCGGCGCGCAGGAATATGGTGGAATCGTTGAGCTCGGCCATCAGCTTGGGGCGCCAGTAGGCGTTCAGCGAAGCGAAGAACTTCTTCGAATCGTCGGTGCCGGCGGCAGATTTGCGCAGTATGTTTTGTCCAAAGCGCAGGTCGCTCGCGAGGTACGCGTCCGGGGCTTCGAAGCCGAGTCCCAGCGAGTACTCATAGAGTTTGTCGGTCTCGTTCGCCAGTTCGTCAGCGGAGTACCATGTCCCGAGGTTGATGGCCGGCTTCAATACCACGGACTTCACCTGGTGGCGCGAGTTTACGGAGGTGTTGAAGTTCACTTCCTTCGCGTCCCGCACGGCGGTCTTGGTCCTGTAGATAGTGCAGCCAAGGTTGGTGTCGGAATCCAGCCCGCCGAACCGGTCGCGGTAACCGGCGTTGAAGTAATGGTCCGCACCGCTGGAGCCCCCGCCGTATTTGCGGTCGAACTTGTAGGACAGGTCGGCGAAGGAATAGGGCCTTGAACTGAAGGGTTTCTTTATGGCCGCCGAGAGCTCCGGTTTCCAGCTGGAGGTCGTCCCTGAGGCGCTGCCGGCATCGAGGTTGTTGCGGTACCACAGCAGGCCGGAAGTGACCGTCACTTTTTTTGAGTACTTGTAGCGCCATTTCGTCTTGATCTTCCTGCGGTCCGGGCTGGCGGACCCGAGCGCGGAATAGAAGTCCGGCTCGACGTTCTCGTATTCGACGGAGACGCGGCTGGGGTCCGCGTCCCCCACCAGCTCGAAGCGGGCCGCGGTCCCTTTCGAGGATATTTTTGCCGCCCCGGCGGAGGGCGAGAGGTCCGCGTCCGAAGCTGAATACTCGCCGTCGGCGGTCAGGCCCGGCATGGGAAGGTAGTTAAAATCGAAGGTGTAGTTCTTCGCGTCGTAGAGCTGGTCCGCGGCCGTTATCCTGCCCGTGTCTTTGGCCGATACGGCGCTCGCGCCGGCCCATAGGTCGCCGCCGAAGTTTTCCTTCACGCGCAGGCCAGCCGCCTGCCTGCTGATGGTCCGCGTGACGGGGTCTTTCCAGACCGAATCCCAGCGCGGATAAGCCCAGCCGAATATGCCTGTTATTTCCGGGAGCTTCGTGCCTTCCCTGGAAAAGCGGTATGAGCCTCCTTTCAGGGACGTGGCGAGCGAGTACTGCGAGAAAGACTCGAACACGTCGCCGACCGTGACGGTATGTACGCTGTTTGTGGCCCGGCCCTGGACGTTCGTCAGCGAGATCTTTTTCGCGTCATTGCGCAGGTCGTCGGTAGCCTTGCCGCCCAAAGTGTAGTTATAGTTCCAGGCGCCCTTGCTGCCGCTGCCGTAAAGGTTCAGGACCTCAAGGTAGTTCAGGCCCTTGGTCAGCGAAGAGGCATTCTTGCCCGCGCCGTTTATAGCGTTGCCGACCACAGAGAATTCGTTGGAAGCGTGGAATTCGCTCTGCGCTTTCGCCGTATTACAGGCAAAAACTAAAAGGAGTAAAGCCGCCGTTATCTTCATTCAGTTGCCCCCGCCGTTACCAAGCAGTTATGAAAACCAAGAAAAGACTAGCAAAATAATAAAATTTTTCAAAATTTCGGAATTTTACATAAATTTGTTATTATTTACCCCGGAGTTCGCTTCAGCCGGGATCGCAGCTGAGCGCACAATGCGGTCTTTCCCCTGATCTAATGTTATGGTTTTTATGAAAAAACTCTCCTGGTGGCGGGTACTGTGCGGCGCAGCGGCCGCGGCTCTGCTGTTCGCCCTCGGCTTTAAAGGCCTGGCGGAACGCTCCGCGCGCCTCCGGGGCGCCGCCGCGCCGGAGTTGCGCATCTCCAGCGGTACTTTCAGCTCCAGCCTGGACGCCGTGCTTAAAGCGGAGGGCTTTGAAGATGCCGCCCGCTACAAAGTTTCATCCGCCCTTTCCAAAAAACTCGACCTGCGACGCCTGCGCCCCGGCGATCGCTACACGGTGGCGTATTCTACCTGGGGACCGGTTAAATATCTGCAGGTGACCAGCAAGAGGCAGAATTATTTGCTTTTCCCGTCCACCGCCGCCGGCTATTCCATATCCGTCCTGCCGGTGGAGATCACGACCGCTGCCGCAAAGGCGTCCGGCCTGATAAAATCCTCGCTTTGGGAATCCATGAGCGCGGCGGGCGTTCCCCCCGCCCTGATCCTGGACTACACCGACATCTTCTCCTGGTCCGTGGATTTTCTGACCGAGGTGAGGGACGGCGACAAGTGGGCGCTGGCCTGGGATTATGGTTCCGATCCTTCGGGAAAAATGATCACCCAGAAAATTACCGCGGCCTATTACGACGGCCAGGGGACGGGCCGCAAGGCGGCCGCGGCCTCCGGGGACGGGTATTACGACGAGGACGGGGAATCGGTGCGCAGCATGTTCCTCCGCGCTCCGCTGCACTACCGCCGTATCTCCTCTTTTTTCACTTATCACCGCTTCCACCCGGTGCTGAAGTACGTGCGGCCGCACCTGGGGATAGATTACGCCGCGCCGACGGGAACTCCGATCTCGGCCGTGGCCGACGGGAAAGTGACCTACGCCGGGATGAAGGGCGGCTTCGGCCGGTTCGTGTCCGTAAAACACGCTCTTGGCTACGTGACCACCTACGGCCATATGAGCCGCTGGGCTAAGGGGATAAAGACCGGCCGCCGCGTGAGCCAGGGGGACGTTCTGGGCTACGTCGGGATGAGCGGCATCGCTACGGGGCCGCACCTGGACTTCCGCGTTATGCTTAACGGGAAACCTCTGAACTTCCTTAAAATGAAATACCGCTCAAGCGGGGGCGTGAGCGGCAGGGTTAAGGCGGCCGTGGCGGCAGCCATAAAGGCGCTGCCCGCGCAGTAAAAGCTTCACTGCGCCTTTAGGCCCCCGGGGGTCAATGCAGGAACTTCCACAGGTCCAGCATCATCGGGACAAGTTCCACCATGATAAGAACGATTATTATGATCTCCAGCCAGTGGCTGCGCCGGGTGTTCACCTCGCCGTGCAGTATCTGGCTTATCTGCGCGAGGGTCTCCATCTTGCGCGAGATGCTTTTGCGCCAGTCGTCGAAGTGGAACTCCATCGCGGAGGCCCTGAAGGCCACGGCCAGGTAGGGGTCGCCGACGGTTTTAAGCGAGTTCTCCACCCGTCCCAGGAATTCAGAAAACTCCATGTATTTGCGGCTCGAGTCCTCGGCGATGTCCGCGTAGAAGTTCCTGAAGATGTTGGCCACGCTCTCGCGCTTCATCTCCATAGCGTCGTAGAGCTCTTCC
>JAJZVJ010000160.1 GCA_021845705.1 bacterium | reverse complement strand
CGCCGTAATTCCGCCGGGGACATATGCCGGCCGCGGTAATGAACGCTCCTGCGTATTATATAACTTACCGCTTATCTTCTTTTCCTCCTGGAACGTACGGCGGGACCGGCGGTAGGGTCAAGGGACTCCCGTATCGTAGTAAGCAGCAGCGCGCACTCGGGGCAGTCAAGGCCGGCCTTTAAAGTATACCCGAGGTAAATTTCGGCGTCTTTATAGCGCTTAAGCTCGTAGCAGACGAACCCCATATGCTTGGCCGTGGCCGCGAGTACCGGCCGCGGGGCGGGAATATCGAGGGCCGTCTTCAGCGCGTCGTAGGCTTTCCCGTAATCATTAAGGCCTTCGTAGGCCGAAGCCAGGTCGTTGTAGTACGGGTGTTTTTTCTCCGCCTGCAGGCCGCCGGCGGTCTCCAGCAGACCGAGCGCCTCCTGGAACTTTTTCTCCCCGGAATAAATTTCGGAGAGGGCGAGGTAGACCTCGGGCCGCTTGCTGCCGCTGCGGGCGGCCAGCTCCAGGTACTTTTCAAGCCCGGCCGCGTCGCCCTGCCGCGACGCGACGTCCGCCAGGGACTCGTAAGCGGAAAGCATAAGGGCGGGCGGCACCTGCGCCGAAGCCTTCAGCGCTACGACCTCGTTCTGGTCGGCCACGACCTGGTCCCATTTACCCTCCTTCGCAAGAAGGTACGCGCGGCGGCTCAGGCATTCGGCCTTGTAGCCGGAGGTATGCCCTTCTATCAGGAACGTGCAGGCTTCTATGGCCTGCGGCCCTTCCCCTTCGAGACAGGCTTTTTTCTTTGAGCTGATGAAAAAACTGAAAGCGATAAAAGCCGCCGCCGAGACGGCGAAGACCGCGGCTCCCCACTTCAGACCTTTCTTCATTTTCAATTTATCCATGATCCGGTCATTTCCCCGCTTTCGCGTAAAGGCAGTCCGCTTCGGCGTTCCGCCCTTCACGGTCGAAAAGTGCCGCCAGCCTGCCTAACCCTTCCCGGTCCGCGGTAAGGTCATATACGAAGATAGAATAGCCGGCGACAAAAGCCGGTTTGCGCGCCTTGAGCCAGGAAAAAGTATCCTTGTCCGGATAATAGGTTCCCTGCAGGTTAGTAGCGGAGACCGCCAGCAGGACCTCTTTCATGGCGCAGACCTGGGCCCCGGTCCCCGTAAATTCCACGTTGGAAACGATACCGAGCGGCACATAGCCGATGCCGTAGCTTTCAGGCTTGGCCACGCCGAAATAAGAGAGGATCACCGGGGGGTTCCCCCTGCTTTTCAGATATTCCGCCACCCCGCCAAGGTCCTGCCCCCAGTCCAGGTTTGAGTCCACAAAAAGCTTGTAACCGTTGGCAGGCCCGCCCGCCGGCTCGTTAAAATAGGCGAGGTAGTACGGATGCACCCGCGCCACGGACACAGCGTTGAACGCCAGCAGCCCGGCCGCAAGCCAGGCGCCGAACCTCACTTTAAGCAGGCGCGCCAGGGCCACGCCGGCCAGCACGGCTATAAAAGGCATAATGGGCATAATATGCCTGTAGCCTATCTGCACCTTGGCGGTCATGGAAGCCGCGAAAAATATCACCGGCGGCAGAATGAGCCACAAATAATCCCTGCGGAAGTTCTTGATAGCCAGCCAGGCCCCGGCAAAGGCGCCTAAAAGGGCAAGCAGCGGCGTTTTAACCGCCAGCGCGGCCGGGAAATACCACCACACGCCCTTAAGCGTATGGCGCCCCATCACGAACGAGGAGCGGCCGCTGTCCAGCCTGTTGAGCGTTGCGGAAAGCCCGTCCCAGTAAAGACCCAGGTTGAATTTATAGACAAGGGCCACCACCAGCAGGCAGGAGGCGAGGTAAAGGAGGATATAGCCGGAAAGTTTAGAGAACTTCAGCCTGGGCCAAAAGTAATTGTCGGCCATCCAGAAGCAGGCCACCATGGGCGGGATTATGAACATGCTGAACTTCGAGACCAGCGCAAGACCTGAAACCGCGCCGGCCAGCGCCGCCCGAAGGCGCAGCTTTCCCGCGCCTTCGGGCACGGTCTTTTTCCCGGCTTTCCCCTCTTTCCTGGAAACATTCACGGAAGTAAAAAGCCAGCCCAGCGCGAAAGAGCCGAAATAAAATACCGCCGAGGCGGAATCGGTGCTTACAAGCGCGTCGTTGGAAATAAAGACGGGCATGAAGCTGAAAACTATCAGGCTGATGGCGGCCGCGGGCGCGGATTCCAGGCGCGAGGCGAAAAGCCAGATAAACCAGGCGAGCAGCGCCGTCCAGATGAGAAAGGTAAAAACGCGCGCGGTATCGAGCAGCCGGACGGCGGAGAGCGTGTTCTGGTACAGGAACAGGTCCCCGTAATGGTAAGGCTGGAAATTAGCGAAATACGGGTGGCTGGTGAAACTCCGCGGCCGCAGCGCCATGACCGGAAGAGCCGATAGCATCTCCGAAAAGGGCGGGTGATCCATTATGTTCATTACGTAGCGGCCGGTGTAAAGGTAGGAGAAGCCGCTGGAGAGGTGCACTGTTTCGTCGTAAGTGGCGGCGGAGGAGCGGATGAAAGAAAACCCGGCAAAGAGGTGGAAGGCCAGCGCGGCTGCCGCAAGAAGAGCTAAAGGGCTTATTTTCTTTGCCATATACCGGCTTATATGATACAAATTTTGGTAAAATAGGGCTTACAGTCCCGGGAGGACATATGAAAATATTCATTATCGCGACCCTGATGGTTTTTACGGCAGCCGGCGCCTACGCCTTTGATCTTGGCGGGATCTTCACCGCCTGTTCGGTGAACGGAGGCAAAGCCCTCTCCGCGGCCGCGGTTCCCGCCGCTCCCGCCCCTACCGCCGAGCCCAAGCCCGGCAATTGCGACTTTCCCCTTAACATAGCTCCGGACGAAGCCCGTTATTTCATAGAGCTCAGGCAGCCCGTGGTCATAGACATCCGCACCGCCGACGAGTACGCCGCCGGGCACCTCGAAGCGGTAAATATGCGGCTGGACT
Source organism: bacterium (assembly GCA_021845705.1). Taxonomy (GTDB): domain Bacteria; phylum Elusimicrobiota; class Elusimicrobia; order Elusimicrobiales; family UBA9959; genus UBA9959. The sequence goes on along the minus strand of JAJZVJ010000160.1, from coordinate 3,297 downwards.
ATTTCGCTCCGGACTTCAAGGCCCAGCTTGGCAAACTGGACAAGCACGTAAAGTATCTTATCTACTGCCGCACCGGGCACCGCAGCGGAATTACCCTCGGCATAATGAAGGACCTGGGCTTTACCGAGATACACGATATAGCCGGCGGCATAAACGCCTGGACGGCGGCGGGCCTGCCGGTGGTAAAATAACCCTCAGCCGCAGAAAAAAGGCCCGCTGAAGAGCGGGCTTTTTTGTAAAGGACACAGGATATTCTATGCAGCCAGCTTCTTATTTCCGCATGATGCAGCCTTATTTTTTGCCCGCGGCGGTCGTGGCGTACCTGGTCTTCCGGACCATGCGCTTGCGCGGGATCAAGGCGAGGCTTCCTATGATGATACAGAACGGCGGCGTGGTGGTGGATGTCCGCTCCACCGGGGAATTCGCGGCCGGCTCCAGGCCCGGAAGCGTAAATATCCCGCTGGACGAGCTTGAGAAGCGGGCCGGGGAACTGGACAAGGAAAAACCCGTCATCCTCTGCTGCGCTTCAGGCGCGCGCAGCGGGGCGGCGCTGCATATTTTAAAGCGGCTCGGTTTTAAGAACGTGGTGAACGCCGGTCCCTGGCAGAACACTATCTGAACCCTGCCCCGACGGCGCCGCCCCGGACTCAGGGCTCTGCGCAAGGCTCGGCGGGCTCGGCGCTGAGACTTTCCTCTACGCTATCAGCAACGAATTCAAAAAAGAGCCGGCCATCAAGCCCGCCCTTCAGACCGTAAAGCCCGGTGCCCCGGAACTTCTATGCAGCAAGGCCGGACAGGGGCAGAGCCAGGCAGGGCTTTTCAAAAAGATATCGTCCCCTGTCAAAGCTCCGCTCTCTGGACGCGGCGGGAAGGCCGCCGGGCTGGGAATAGAGGCCATGCCGGCCGCCTCCCCGGCCACACCTAGAGGATAAGCAGTAAACATAAGAGCGCTTATACCGACTGCAGATTTGCTAATATTTACCCATGGCGGCGACAGATATACGGGAGGCTTTCTGAAACCCAGGTTCTCCGCCGTTGCCCTTCTTTTACTTTCGTCCTTATCCGGCTGCGCGCACAACTCCTGGAACAAAACGGCCGCCGGCCCTTTCGCCCCCGATATGTACGACCGTCTGGCTGAAAAGATCTCGTGCGGGCACAAGTATTTGTCCAACAAAAAAGTGGCGGTACTGCCCTTTTCCTACACGGACCGTTCCGTTTCCGACGACGGGGTCGTGGTATCGGAAAGACTGCTTACCCGCATCATCAACCTCCGGGAACTGGAGGTGGTGGAGCGCGGCCTGCTCGATAAAGTGCTCTCGGAACTGAAACTGCAGCGCTCCGGGATCATCGACGAGAATTCGATAAAGGGACTAGGCAAGATACTGGGCGTGGAAGCCGTGGTTACAGGCACGCTGACACGCCGCGTTGACGGCCGGATAGAGATAAACGCGCGCATGATAAAAACGGAGACCGGCTCCGTCATCGCCGCCGCCGCGGAGGTGGTGCCGGATGACTGGGCGGCTTCTGTAGCGCGCGCCCAGCCGTCTCCCGTCCGGGTCTGGAATGCCCCGTCAGAGTTCCCCGGACCGGCCCAGGCCCGCAACAGGCCTCCCGCCGACGCAAAACCGAGGCCGCTTACCGCGCGCGAACGGACGCACTGCCCGCCCGGCATGGTTCTCTACTGGAACTTCGACACCCCGTCCGAGAATCTGGTCTATGACGTTTTCGGGAATCACGACGCCCCGCTCAACGGGCCTTCCCCAGAACCCGGGGGGAAGGTGAATTCCGCCCTGTCTTTCAGCGGCATGGACAACCTGCAGGTGATAGACAGCCCGGATCTGCGCCCTGACCAGGAAGTGACAGTGGAAGCCTGGGTGAATTTCCGCGACGTGAATTTCAGCGAGTCAGGGTCCAAGATCTTCTGCCCCAGCCTAGCCTATTGTTTCGCTTTATGCGGGGCCGGCCGCAATGACCCGCGGCTGCTGGTGGGGTTCAAGGACCGGGGGACTTTTTACAGCCAAGCACAGCTGCCCCTGAACAGGTGGACGCACGCGGCTTTCACCTATGACGGCCGCACGCTCAAGATCTACATCAACGGCAAGCTGGACAGTTCAATTTCGGTGCCTGGAGCTATAGAGTACGGCAAGCACCAGATGTACATAGGCTGGGCCCCCAACGCCGTGGGCGGGTATCACGCCCCGTTCAACGGGCTGCTGGACGAACTGGCGGTATATAAAAGGGCCCTCACCCCAAAAGAGATCGCGGCCCAGTACGGCAAAGGTATGCAAGGCAAAGGCTACTGCTCCATCTGAAGCGGCGCGTCATTTGGCTCCCCTGGCGCAGTAATTAAGGAAGTACAGGTACTCGAAAGCCTTTTCCAGCACAGCGGCCCAGAAGTCAAAGCCCAGGAACCGGCTTTCTTTTTTAGCTTATCGACCTTTTCCTGAAGATAGACCTTGCCGTTCCTTTCGCCGCTTTCGCCACCAGCAACAGCCCGGACTATTTCCTCTTCGGCAGACCACCCCGGCAGGGGCGTAACGTGATGAAAATAAAAAAGTCCGCTATCGAAACGGACTTTTTTATTTAAGGAAGCCGCCGGGTCAGCGCTGTTTTTTCAGGGCTTTCAGAACCTTGTCGGGGGTGAACGGCGCGTCGAACAGCCAGACCCCGGTGGCCTGGTAGATGGCGTTGGCCACCGCCGGCAGCGGGCCGTTTATGCCTATTTCCGAGACCGACTTGGCCCCGAAGGGACCCGCCGGCTCCCAGGTGGGGATGATAAAGGTGCGGACCGGCGGCGTATCCGCAGCCGAGAAGATCTTATAGCGGCGGAAAGAGGAGTTCAGCGGGGTCCCGTTAGAGGAGAATTCCATCTCTTCGGAAAGGGTATGGCTGATGCCGTTCACCACCGCTCCGTCGTTCTGGCCTTCCGCGAAGCACGGGTTTATGGCGGTACCGCAGTCCACGCAGCTGACATAATCAAGTATCTTCACCACCCCCGTTTCAGTGTCCACTTCCACCTCGGCGAAGTTCGCCTGGAAAGGCGGCGGCGACGTGTGGGCGAAGTGGGAGGCCGAGGCGGTTATCTGGTGCTGGTTATAATAATACAGCGAGGTATTGGCGACCTCTGACAGGGAACAGGAGGAGCCGTCTTTAGCCGCCACCTTCCCGTCCTCGAGGCGGAGGTCCTCTTTTTTCTGGTCGAGTATCTTCGCCCCGACTTCTATTATCATATCCCGCACCTTCTCGGCGGTCTTCTTTACCGCGCCGCCGGAGATGAACGTTGTAGACGAGGCAAGA
>JAJZVJ010000159.1 GCA_021845705.1 bacterium | reverse complement strand
CGCGAGGCCCACGACGAAGCGGTAGCCCTCCTTGACGCGGCCGGGTTCAGGAACATGGCGGCCCACGAGAAAGAAGGCACGCGCCTCAACCCCGGCGACAGGGTCTACCGCTCCTGCGAAGGCAAAACGCTGATGGCCGTTACGGTCGGAAAAAAGCCCATGGAAGCCGGCATGCATATAGTGGGCGGGCATACGGATTCCCCCCGCATAGACCTTAAGCAGAACCCGCTTTACGAGAACAGCGGCCTGGCCCTGCTGGACACGCACTATTACGGCGGGATCAAGAAATACCAGTGGGTCACCATACCGCTGGCGCTGCACGGCGTTTTCATAAAGCCGGACGGCAGGAAGGTAAAGGTCTCCATCGGCGAAGACCCGACAGACCCCGTGTTCTGCATAACGGACCTGCTGCCGCACCTGGCACAGGACCAGTACAAGAAGACCCTGGGCGAAGCGATCCCCGGAGAGGGCCTGGACGTAGTGGCGGGCTCCGTCCCGGCGGCTGAAAAGGACCGCAAGGAAAAATTCAAGTACAACGTGCTCAAGCTCCTGCGCGCCAAATACGGCGTGACGGAAGAGGACTTCCTCTCCGCCGAACTTGAGATGGTGCCGGCGGGGCTTCCGCGCGAGGCCGGGCTGGACCGCTCCATGGTGCTGGCCTACGGCCACGACGACCGCGTCTGCGCCTACGCCGGGCTTAAAGCCCTGCTGGACCTGAAAGCCGTCCCCGAATACACTTCCTGCGTGCTGCTCTGCGACAAAGAGGAGATAGGCTCCGTGGGCGCCACGGGCATGGCCTCCAACTTCTTCGAGAACACCTCGGCCGAACTGCTGAACCTGACCACCGATTCCTACAGCGAGTTGGCGCTCAAGCGGTCGCTCAGCAACTCCTGGATGATCTCGGCCGACGTGAACGCGCTCTTCGACCCGATGTTCCCCTCCGTCTCCGAAAAGCGCAATTCCGCTTTCCTCAACCACGGGGTCTGCGTTACCAAATACGGCGGCGCGCGCGGCAAATCCGGCTCTTCCGACGCCAGCGCCGAGTTCATGGCCCATATCCGCCGCATCTTCGACAAGAACGGTGTGATCTGGCAGACGGGCGAACTGGGCAAGGTGGACCAGGGCGGCGGCGGCACCATCGCCTGGCTAATGGCCCGCTACGGCATGCAGGTGGTGGATTGCGGCGTCGGGCTCTTCTCCATGCACGCGCCTATGGAACTGGCCGGCAAGCTGGATATCTACATGGCCTACAAGGGCTACCTCGCCTTCTTAAAGGACGGGCGGAAATAAGAACGGAGAGGCGCCCGCATTATGACCATAAAGCTGCTAATTACCGGCGGTACGTTCGATAAAGAGTACAACGAACTGAACGGGGAACTTTTCTTCCGTAAGACCCACCTTAACGAGATGCTTAAGCTGGGCCGCTCCCGCGTGCCGGTAAAAGTTAAGACGCTGATGATGATAGACAGCCTCTTCATGACCCCTGCCCACCGCCGCAAGGTGCTTAAGGAATGCCTGGCGTCCAGGGAGGACAAGATCGTCATTACCCACGGCACCGACACTATGCCGGAAACGGCCCGGCTGCTGGGCAGGAACATAAAGAACAAGACCGTGGTACTGACCGGCGCGATGGTCCCCTACAAGTTCGGCTCTTCCGACGGGATGTTCAACCTGGGGTCCGCCCTTTCCTTCGCGCAGACCCTCCCCCCCGGAGTGTATATAGCGATGAACGGCAGGTATTTCGACTGGGCCAACGTCCGCAAGAACAAGGCCCTGGGCGAATTCGAGGAGACCGGCGCAAAACCCGCGGGGAAGTAGCCCTTGAACGGCGCTAAAAAAAGAAGCCCGGTCTTTCCGGGCTTTTTTTCGCCAGCCTGAGGTCCGGGCGGCAGGCTGCCGCTAAAAGAACCGCTTGGCTTTTTCCCAGCGCGCGCCGCTGGCCGCGTTCACAAGGACGGTCTCTTTCCCCGCCCCGTCTATCCAGACGGCGGCGGTTCCTTTCATCTTCGAGAGAAGCCCGAAAGCCTTCTCCCGCCCCATTACCGCAAGCACCGCCGAGGCCAGGAAGTTCTCGCTGTCCAGGCGCGGGAAATACACCACCAGGCTGGAAAAATTCTCCAGCGGGTAGCCTGTCTTAAGGTCCAGTATATGCGAATACAGCTTGCCCTCAATCTGCACGAAGTGCTCGCGCCCCGAGGACGACATTACCACGCCCTTGTCGAAGGCGAAGCTCCCGAAATCCTTTTCCTCGTTAAAAGGGTCCTTTACGTCGTATTTCCAGTCCTTTTTGCCGTAAGCCAGCATGTTCCCGCCGAGCCGGAGCTCCACCGGGTAGGGAGGCGCGCTTTCGCGCAGAAGGTGCGCGGCGCGCACGAAGCAGTAGCCGCGCAGGACCCCGCCCATGTTTATCTGCACGGGCCTGGTGAAGCGCACCATCTTGTTGGCCTGGTCCACCTGTATATAGGAGGAGCCCATATTAGCCAGCGCCTTCGAGATATCTTCCCTTGCGGGCATTTTCCTGGTAGAAGCGGCTTCCTTCCAGATGGGCCAGAGCGGCGCGAAGGTTATATCGAAGGCGCCGTCCGTGAGCCTGTAATAATCCAGCGACAGCGTGAGCAGCTGCAGGAACTCGTCGTCCACCTTCACCCACTCGCCGTATGCTTTTTTGTTGACCACCGAGGTCAGGCTGGCGGGATCGGAAAAATTGAAGTCGCCCGAAATGCGGTTCCACTCGGCTAAGACCGCGTCCGCTATGCGTTGGCCGGCCTCGGCGTCGGCGCCGTAGACTTTAACCTCGGCCTGAACGCCCATGATAACGGCCGATTGCCGGTAGGCCGGCGCTTCCTTTTTACCGCAGCCGGCCGGCAGCAGGGCCAGCAGAATGAGCGCCGGAAATTTAAGGTCGAGCATGGTAAGAGTGTCCCCCCGTCTTCTTGATATAAATTACATATTTACGCGCCGGGCGGCAAGGCCTTTTGCCTTGCGTTTGCTTTCTTTTGTATCCTTAGTGGGAAGAACCGGGAGGCGGCCATGAAAATATTTATACTCAATCTCTTTATGTTCGCGGCGTTCGGCAGCGGCGCGAACGCGCAGCCGCTGGACAAGCTCGCGGGGAAACTGGCGGCGGGCCTGCAGGACCGCCCTTCCATCAAGCTGGCCGTTCTTGAATTTCCCTACGCCGGAGGGAAGGCCTCCGAAGGGCCCGTGGTAGTGCAGGAGCGCCTTACTACCGCCCTGGCGCAGAACAAAAAAATAACCCTGATAGAGCGGGGGCTGCTGAAAAAGGTGCTCGGGGAGCTGAACCTGGAGGCCTCCGGCGCGATAGACGAGGATACCGTAAAAAAACTCGGCAAAATGCTCGGGGCGGACGCCATAGTTACCGGCACGCTCAACGATCTCAAAGGCGACAAGTCCGAGATAAATGCCCGCGTGGTCGAAACCGAAACCGCCAGGATCCTCGCCGCGGCGTCGCTGACCATTAAAAAGACCTGGAAAGACGCCGCCGTTACCGCCAACCCGCCGGTAAATCCGCCGCCGCAGAATTTCGGCGCAAAGCCGCTGGTGCAGGTAGCCGTACTGCTTGACACCTCCAATTCCATGGACGGCCTTATAAACCAGGCCCGCACCCAGGTCTGGAAGATAGTGAACGAACTGGTCTCCGCCGAGAAAAGCGGGTCCAAACCCACGGTAGAAGTGGCCCTTTACGAATACGGCAATTCCTCCCTTTCCAGGGAAAGCGGCTGGATACGCCAGGTTACGCCGTTCACGACGGATCTGGACCGGGTGGCCCGGGAGCTTTTCGCGCTTAAGACCAACGGCGGCGACGAGTACTGCGGCCAGGTCATCAGCGAGGCTGTCAGCGGCCTTAAGTGGAGCCCCAAATCGGACGTTTACAAAGCCATCTTCATAGCGGGCAACGAACCTTTTACCCAGGGTCCGGTCAGCTTCCAGCAGGCCATCCTGAAAGCTAAAGAAAAGAACATCTTCGTCAACACCATCTACTGCGGCTCCCGCCAACAGGGCCTGGCCGAGCAGTGGAAGGCGGGCGCCGACCTGGCCGAAGGGGATTACGCGAATATCGACCAGTCCGCCCGGAATTACACCGTCGCCGCGCCGCAGGACGACCAGATAGCGCAGTTGAGCGGCAAGCTCAACAGCACGTACGTAACTTACGGGGCCGCCGGAAAAAGCAGGCTGGCGGCGAAGCGGGAAATGGATTCCATGGCAAGCGGCGCCGGCGCCTCGGTAGCGGCTGAGCGCGCCGCGTACCAGGCGGCCGCGCCGGCCGCGGCGGCTTCGGAGGCCTCCTGGGACGTGGTATCCGGCCTGGAGAGCGGCGCTTTGAAGCGCGGCGATATAAAGAAGGACCAGCTCCCTGAAGAACTCAAGAAGATGGACAAGCCGGAACTGGACAAATATATCGACGCTAAACTTGCCGAGCGCAAAAAAATAAAAGAGGAAATAACGCGCCTGCAGGGCGAGCGCAAAGCGTACATAGCGGGGGAAGAGAAAAAGAACGCCTCCGGCTCGAACACTCTGGACAAGGCCATGATAGACACGATACACCGCCAGGCCACGAAGCGCGGCTATAAGTTCTCCGACTGACCCGCGGGCCGGGAAGTCCGACGCGCAACCAATGTTCAAAGCTAAAACGCCCGCGCTACTTATCGGCATCCTGGCCGCCCAGCTGTCACGCTGCCTCGCGGCCCAGCCTTCCCTGGAAGAAAAGGCGGCCCAGCTCCTGATAGTCTCCGCCGAAGCGGCGGACATTTCCGCCGCCACGGAGGCGGCCCGCGCGGGCCTGGGCGGGGTGCAGCTGCAGTGGGGTTCTTATTCCCTTGAAGAGACCCGGAGACTGACGGAAAAACTGCAGGCGGCGGCCGCGGGATCCGCGCAAAAAACCCCTCTTTTCATAGCGGTGGACTATGAGGGCGGCAGCGTCTATATCCCCACAACCCTCGGCCTCCTTGAACTGCCCACCAACATGATGCTCGGCGCCGCGGCGGACGAGAACAATACCGCCACCCTCTTCTACCTGGCCGGCAAGGAACTGAAGCGCGCCGGCATAAACATGGCTTTCGGCCCCGTCCTGGATATCAACACCAACCCGAGAAATCCCATCATAGGCATCCGTTCGCTCGGCTCCGACCCCGCCGAGGCCGCGCGGCTGGGCGGGGCCATCATAAACGGGCTGAAAGCGGGCGGGGTTATCGCCGTAGGAAAGCATTTCCCCGGCCATGGCGCCGCCGACAAGGACTCCCACAAGACCCTGCCGGAAATTTCCATTTCCACAACGGAACTCCGCGCGTCGCACCTTGTACCTTTTGAAAGGGCCATCGAACTGGGGATACCTGCGATAATGACCGCCCATATCCGCTACCCCGCCCTGGACCGGGAGAACCCGGCGACGCTTTCCCCGGCCATCATTTCCGGGCTGTTAAAAAAAGAGCTCGGCTACCGCGGCCTCGTAATAACGGACAGCCTGGACATGAAGGCCATAACGTCGCTGATGAGCATAAGCAAGGCCGCCGCGGCCGCGCTTAAGGCGGGAGCGGACGTAATGCTGATAGGAAGGGCGGACCCCGCCGCCGCCGTACGCGAAATAGCCGCGCAGGTGCGCTCGGGGAAGATAAGCGAGGCCCGCCTCGACGACGCTTACGACAAAGTGCTCGCGGCCAAGCGCGCCGCCGGCCTTTTCCAGCCCTTTGAAAAAAGTTCACCTTTCGACAAAGCCTACCTGGAGATCACGGGCGACCTGTCCCGCAAGGCGGTCACCCTGGTCAGGAGCGGCGGCCTTATACCGCTCCCGAAAGATAAAAAGATCGCAGTTATAATCTTTTCCCCCCAGCGCTTCGCCGGGAACGCTATCTACCTTTACCGCACGCTGCTGGAAAGCGGCTACCGGGCCAGCCAGTATTTTTTCGGCATAGGGCTCAGGAGCGGCGAATTAAAGAAGATAACCCGCGCCGCCGCCGACGCCGACGTGCTGGTGCTGGGCAGCTTCCAGTGGACCGGCGCGCAGAACGCCTCGCAGAGAGAAGCCATTAACAAGCTGCTAGGCACCGGGAAACCCGCCGTGCTGTTAAGCCTGATGAACCCGTACGATATACCGGCTTACCCCGAAGCCGGCGGGGTAATAGCCCTTTACGGGATGACCGCACCCTCCATGACCGCCGCCGGGGAGGCGCTCACGGGCCAGCTGGCGCCGGCCGGGAAGCTCCCGGTATCTTTGTCTAAATAGAGCCTCCTCCATAATGAAACCGCTCCGCCCGACCCTGATCATC
>JAJZVJ010000158.1 GCA_021845705.1 bacterium | reverse complement strand
AATACGCTGAAATACTCAAGGTGTTCGTGCAGCTGGTGGAGCCCAAGGACGTGGCCGCCGAGCTTATCTACCAGGCCGAGAAAGGCAAGAAAGGCAAGGACACCGTCTCCGTGCAGTATTCGTTCAACCACGACGACAACCCGGCTTTCGCCACCGTGGACCACGCGAAGGAAGAGGCGGAGCATTTCGACGAGCCCGCCCAGCTGACCGATTGAGCGGAAGATCCGGTTTTCGACCCTACCGCGGGCCGCCGGCATGCCGGGGCCCGCGGTTTTTTGCGCCGCGCCCTCAATTGACCGGGTCGGCGGCTCTTTTGCTATCATAGGTACAGGCGGGCCCTCGTCCCCCGCACCGCCCGGGAGAAGGGCAAAAACCTATGCTAAACCCGGAAGAGCCCAAATGATTATGTTCACTTTCCGGAAATTATGCGTGAGGACAAGCAAAGAACTGCTCCGGCTTGCGGCCGGCGCCGCGCTTTTCCACGCCCTTGGCGTGCCGGCGGCCGCGCAGGCCGCGGAGGAGAAGCCCTATTATGTTATCGCGGTACAGTGCGGTTCCTTCAATTTTATGGGGGGGGAAGCGCAGCTGGAGGAATCCTACAAGGCCCTGCGGGGGATGGTAAAACTCGCTGACGCACAGAACGCGCGGCTTACGCTGCTGTTCAGCCCGCAGTACGCGGTTTATATAGCTTCGGACCCCGCGCGCCTGGCCGAGCTTGAGGGATGGAAAAAAACTGGCCATGAAGTGGGGGCTTATCACCGCGGCCCGGCTTCCAGGGGCTGGGACGGCTATTCCGACCTCGCCGGGGAAGCCCTGGCGCGCGCCAGGAAACAGAAAGGCGGGGCGGCCCCCGTCCCCGGACACAGGGAATATTTTGAGGCGTTGAGCCGCCTTGAGCCTGGCATAAGATCCGGCTGCATGGCGAACGGGGCCGACAAGGAATTCCAGGCGGCTTCGCCGCCGTACGAGATCTGCGGCAGCCCCGGCCAGAAAGGGATAAACAAGTCCCTGGTGGTGGCCGGCGGCGGGAAAAAGCCGGAGAAGCTGCTTTCTTCATTTCATCCTGCGGATAAGGCCGGGATAGAAACCGCCGAGAAGCTGTTTTCCGGAATGCGGTCCGGCGTTTACGGGACTATCTTCAAAAGCTCTCCGTCGGAGTTCGGCGCTTTCTACGCCTGGCTGGCTTACCTCAGGGGCATAGACCCGCAGGGCGCGCGGAGCCGCACGGTCTACGGCATAGCGGCGGGCGGACTGCTGCCGGAAAAAAAGGCGGTGCGGGAAAAAGAAACGGTAAAGATAGCGAAACCGGAAGTGCAGCCGCGGCAGGAAGCCGTAAAACGGGAGATACCGCGCCTGAAGCCGGTGCGCTCCTTTTACGGCTCGGTCGGCAAAGTGATGTTCGGGCCGCCTTTCCGCGGCGGGAACATGAAGCAGCGCGGCCGCTGCGGCGACGGGATCTGCGACGCTTTCGAGCGGGCGCGTTCCGGAGTCTGCGCGAAGGACTGCGGCAACTAGAGCGCCGGTTAAATTTTATGGTTTATCGTGTAAAATATAGGATATGAAATATAAGCTTAAGGACGTTTGCGCCAAAGAAGTGAGTTTTAAGATAGTGGATGGCAAGCTTAAGAACGTCGAATTTAAAAGGGGCTGCCCGGGCAACCTGAAGGCCCTTTCCCTGCTGCTGGAAGGGATGGGGGTGGACGAGGTGATCTCAAAGCTCAAAGGGATCTCCTGCGGCGGGAAACCGACCTCCTGCACCGACCAGTTCGCTAAAGCCCTGGAGAAGACGCGGGAAAAAGGGAAAAAGAAATAAGACGGGGATCTTTTCCACGTGCCGAACCGCCGGGGCTTTCCGGCGGTTTTGTTTTAGAGGGGTCCCGCTTATCCGGGGAAGGAAGTTCTACCCCGGGGAACGCAATAGCCGCCGGCGGGCCGGGCGCCGCCGGCATCGCTTCGGGGCCTGTCGGCAGATTTATGTTCTTGGCGCGCGGGATTTTATACACTTTTGCTATGTCCGATATAGTGCTGGCGACTTTTAACGCGGGCTACGCGCACTGCTCTTTCGGGCTGCGCTGTCTTATGGCTAACCTGGGCGGCCTCGCGCCGCGCGCGAGTCTGCTGGAGTTCAACCCCGGCCTGCGCACGGCCGAGGCCGCCGAGGCTGTCCTTAAGCGGGAGCCGCGGATACTGGGGCTTGGCGTTTATGTCTGGAACGCGCAAGAAAGCCAACTGCTGGTAGCGGAGCTGAAGCGCCTGCGGCCGGGCCTTGTTATAGTGCTTGGCGGGCCGGAGGTAAGCCACGAGACGGAGCAGCAGCTCTGCCGTGACGCGGATTTTGTGATAAAAGGCGAGGGGGAAATTGTTTTCGCGGAACTATGCCGCGGGCTGCTTTCAGGACGGCCCACGGCTGAGAAGTTTATTGCCGCCCCGCTTCCGGACCTGGAGCGGCTCGCCCTGCCGTACGGGCTGTATACTGACGAGGATATAGCCAACCGGGTCATATACGCTGAGGCATCCCGCGGCTGCCCCTTCGCCTGCGATTTCTGCCTGTCTTCCCTGGATAAGAACGTGAGGGAATTCCCCTTGCCCAGCCTGTTCGCGGCCTGGGAGGACCTGCTCGCGCGCGGCGCGCTGGGGTTCAAGTTCGTGGACCGCACTTTCAACCTGGACGCCGGGCGCGCGGCGGCTATCCTGAACTTCTTTCTTGAACGGTACCGGCCGGGTCTGTTCCTGCATTTCGAGATGGTCCCGGACCGTTTCCCGGAGGAGCTTTTTTCGCTTATCAAAAAATTTCCCGCGGGCTCGCTGCAGCTTGAGGTGGGCGTACAGACCTTTAACGAAGAGGCGGCCGCCCGCATAAGCCGCCGCCAGGATAATGCGGCCGTAGAGAAGAATATCAGGCGCCTCCGGAGCGAAACCGCCGCGCATCTGCACGCGGACCTTATAGCGGGCCTGCCCGGTGAGGACCTGGTCTCTTTCGCGGCCGGTTTCGACAGGCTGGCCGCGCTCGGGCCCCAGGAAATACAGGTAGGCATTCTTAAGCGCCTGCGGGGCGCGCCCATAGCGCGCCATGACGCCGGGTGGGAAATGGTCTACAGCCCGCAGCCGCCCTATGAACTGCGCCGCAATAGATCGCTGGATTTTTTTACTATGCAGCGTTTGCGCCGCTTTGCGCGGTACTGGGACCTTATAGCCAACAGCGGAGTTTTTCCCGGGACTTCCGCCCTGATCCGCTCCGGCGCTTCGCCTTTTAATAATTTCCTCGCCCTGAGCGACTGGCTTTACGCCCGCACCGGCCAGACCCACGCAATTTCCCGGGCGCGCCTGCGGGAACTGCTGGGTATTTATCTTACGGAAGCGCTTAGGCTGCCGGCTTCCGAAGCGGCCGCCCTGGCCGCGAGCGACGCCCTGAGCGCGCGGCGCGGCGCAAAAAGCGGCGCGGGGCGCCAGGCCAGGCACCAGGACGCGGCGGCGGGTGAACCTTTATTCCCGGCAGCTCCGGGAAAATAAAAATGCGCGGCTTTTGGCAGCCGCGCATTTCTGATCAAACCGCAGCGTTACTTATTCCACTGAAGCAGGGGGTCGAACATGGGGGCCACGCGGGTCCAGGTCTCGGCGTTCCCGGTCCCGGAGGCGGTCCCGGCGTCTTTAAGACTTGCTGATTTGTAGGCTATAGTGTTCAGGCCGAAACTTACGGAGCTGTTCACCTCGGAATAAGCTATGCGGAAGAAGCCGTTCTCGCCCCAGCCGGTGCCCCAGCTGTTCTTCACGGTCAAATACTGCCCGGCGTCGTTGTAGCCGACTATTATTACGGCGTGCCCGCCCAGTTTTTTGCCGGTCGTGTAAGAATAAACGCCGGACTTATAGTGCATCAGGTCTTCGTAGACAAGCATGCCGGTAGGCAGCGGCCCGTATTTAGCGAGGGCGGATTTAATGGCGGAGAGACTGTGCGAAACGGGGGCCCAGCCGTCAATTTTATAGGCCTCGTTCTCCCAGCCCGGGGCGGCCGAGGAGCAGGTCCCGTCGGCGGCGGTGTAGGGGTAGTCTGACTCCGGCGGCAGGCCGGTGCGCTGCAGGAAATTGCCGTTCAGGGTGCCGCCGTTGCAGGAGCCTATGCCGCTGCAGGAGAGCATTACCTGCTCCGAAAGGTCCAGGTCGGCGCCGGGCGCGTTCTGTTCTCTCATTACGTATGATTCCAGCGCGCCGGTAAGGGCGAAGGCCCAGCAGTCGCCGCATTTAGCCTGGTTTCGGATGGGGGTAACGAAATTTCCGCCGGCATTCCGCCAGTCCACGCTGGAGGGCAGCCTTTCTGAGGGGGTCTCCGGGAGAGGCGCCTCCTTCATTTCCGTGAAAGTCAGGCCGATGCGGCTTTGCACCTCTTCAGGGGACAGGCCGGACATCGAGGTTTCCCCTGCCACCCATTTTCCGCCTTTCTGGTCTATCAGGGTCTGGATCTTGTTTATCTGTTCCCTGAGCCCGGGCGAAGCCTGGCTGAACGCCGGGGCGCTCCCCGCCAGTGATATCAGGAAAAAAGCCAGTCCCGGGAGTAAGTTCCTTTTGTTGCTTTTCATTTTGTCCTCCGTTCGTTACCGAACCCGGCGCAAGAAGGCGATCTGTCCTGGCGCGTTCTTACCGGATAATAGTGAGCTGCGTGAAATTCTTGTAATGGTCGCAGGTGTAATATACAAGCTGGCCGCCGCCGATTATTATCCTTATCGGCGCCGCGCTTGCCTATGGGGGGCGAAACGTGGAAAGGCTTTCCGCCTATGGTTATATCGCCGGGGCTGTGGGGCGGAGGAATAAAAGTGTATTCTTTGTAGAAATCCCGCGCCTGTCTGGGCAGCACGTTCTCCGTATTGGTGAAGATGCTCCCGTCATGCGGCGGGAAGGGCAGGGGGACGTTATTGTAAATTTTGCTGATGAGCGATAGTATGCCCTGCACCCGGCCCTGGTCGCTTATCGCGGGCAGAATAGAGGTCCCGGGCTGTACGGCGCGCTGGACCGGGATTTCCGGCAGTATGGTCCGGAAAGAAACTTCCGCGGCGGGCCCCGTAACGGCCGGTATATCCCCCGCTTTAAATGAGACCAGCTGCGTGAAATCGGCGGCCCCGGCCGGGCCGGGAAAAGCGAAAACGGCGGCCAGAATAAGCGCTATCCCGAATTTGTACGCGGTCCTTTTCATGTTGCAAGTATATTTTACGGGTTAAACCGATCTTTACAAGGCCCAAAAGGCCCAGGCGCAGCTGGGTCTTCCGGTCCCGCGGGGCCAGCCCCCGAGGCGGCTCCTGAACCCGCCCCGACTTTTTGTATCATAAATAGAGAGGAGAGGGAGCGGTTCAGGGTGTTTTTGCTGATCCCAAGCGCGTATCCTGGAAGACCGCTCCTCCTATGGATTTATGAAGGAAAGAAAAATTAAACAGATAGTTGAAGGGGTAGTTGTAATGGAGGGCGCCGGGGTAAAGCTGAAGCGGATCTTCGGTTTCGGCGACACGGCCCTGACCGACCCCTTCCTGTTGCTGGATAATTTCGGCTCCGACAACCCGGCCGATTATATAGCCGGCTTTCCCTGGCATCCGCACCGCGGCATAGAGACCATCACGTACATGCTGGAGGGCGTGGTGGAGCACGGGGATTCCCTCGGGAACTCGGGGGTTATAAAGAGCGGCCAGGTGCAGTGGATGACGGCCGGCTCCGGCATTGTCCACCAGGAGATGCCCAAGGCTTATGACGGCACCATGCGCGGCTTCCAGCTTTGGGCCAATCTGCCCAAGAAGCATAAGATGACCACTCCGCGCTACCGGGATATACGCGCGGAGGACATGCCTGAGTTCAAAGGCGACGGTTTCAAGATAAAGCTTATCTGCGGAGATTACGGCGGGGTGAAGGGGCCGGCGCAGGACATAATAATAGAGCCGTGGTTCTTCGACGTGCAGGCGGAACCCGGCGCTGAGTTCGTGCTTAAGGTCAGGCCGGAAGATAATGTGCTCTGCTGCGTTTTCGAGGGGAAAGGCTGGTTCGACAAAAAGAAAGAGCAGCCTGTGGGCCCGGGCCGGCTGGCTGTCCTGGAAGGCGGGGACTCGGTATTTTGCTCGGCTTCAAAAGAGGGGTTGCGCTTTATGCTGATGGCGGGCAAGCCGCTTAACGAGCCCGTGGCCTGGCGCGGTCCTATAGTAATGAATACCGATTCCGAACTCCGCAAAGCCTTTGAGGAATACCGCAAGGGTACTTTTATAAAGACCAGGCACCAGTAGGGCCGCCTGACGGCTTTCCCGGAGAAAAAACAAAGATCGGA
>JAJZVJ010000157.1 GCA_021845705.1 bacterium | reverse complement strand
CTGCTTCTTTTAGTTGCAGGGCTGGAGTAGATTGTGGCACCACTCCAGCTTAACTTATTCCGCAACGCTTGTCCATCTATTTGTTGGACACTACACTAGGTTCCGGCCGCGTGCCTGCCGGGGGGGGGGACTTGTTTCGGGAAAAGGGATTTTGCCGCCCGCCTTCCGCCGCTTGCCGGCCTGCGGCGGAGTTTTAGAAAGTCATGGAGGCGGAGAGCCGGTGCACGGAGCCCAGGTCCCCGAAAGGCGAGAAGGCGTAGTCGAACTGGTAATCCGTATAGCGCAGGCCGCCGCCCAGGCCCACGTTGCGCGTGCCGCCCAGGTCGCTCACCGCCCTCGTGTTGAAGCCCGCCCTCAGGAAAGCGTCCATATCTACGTATATCGGTATCTTTACCTCCCCGCCCATGGCGAGGAAAGGCAGATTGTCCCGTGAAGCTATTATGTCCGCGGTCAGGTTGAAATATTCCGTGATCTTGGTCACGGTGCCGAAGCGCAGTATGAGCGGCAGGGGGGCGTCTTCCTTGTCGTAGCGCAGCGTCCCCATGATGTTCTGCGCCGTCAGGCTCATCCTGAACCGGTTGTCGAAAAAGTACGGCATGTTCAGGCCGATATCCGCGGAAACCGTATTGTCGCCGGAGAGGATCTGGGACTTTACGAATTTGCCGGTGGCGCCAAGCACGAAGCGTTCCTCCGGGGACTTGTTGAAGCCGGTAATGTAGCAGGCGAAGCCCACGTTCACGGAAGCGTCGTACGGGGTGAAGCTGCCCAGCACCAGGCCGCTGGAATCCGTGCGGTTGATCCTGCCGTAGTTCATGTATTTCGCGGCCACGCCCCAGGACCCCACTTCGCCGGCGGTTTCGGCGTAGGCGAAAAAGTCGGCGTAGGTTCCGGCCAGGTAGGGGGCGTGCATGAAGACCATCGAGTTCTTCTTTATGTTGATGAGCCCCGCGGGGTTCCAGTCGAGCGCGAAAGCGTCGTCGGCCAGCGCGGAGTAGGCCTCCCCCAGGGCGGCGCCGCGCGCCCCGGCCGCTATCTTGAGGAACTGCCCCGCGGCGGTGCCGGCCGCGCCGGAGCTGAAGTCCGCCCCGGCCGCGAAGCAGGAGGCGGCCGCGGCGCAAAGCAGCAGCCCGGCCATTAAAGCCGCCGCGGTGAAAGTTCTTTGCCCGCTTCTCCGGTCCTTCATATATCCCGTTCCAGCCGGTCCTCTTCTCCCGCCCCGCTACCTCTCCACCGCCACCTTGAAACTTTTTGACGATTTCTTGTCGCTCGTCCGCACGAAAGCGATATAGACGCCGCTGGCGGTCTTCAGCCCGTCGCGGTTAAGCCCGTCCCAGTGCGCCATGCCGTTCACGTCGGCGGTTATCACGCGCACCAGTTCGCCCAGGAACGTGTAGATCCTGACCTTGGCGTAAGGCGGCATGTCGGCGAAATGCATCACGTCGGAGACGGAATTGGGCCTGTAGGGATTGGGGTAGATCTTCACCCCGGAAAGCCCGGCTTCCGGCAGCGACTGCATTATCTGGAAAGTGGACATATGCCAGCTTTGCCCTATCACGCGGTTGTTGGCGGTGTCTGACACGGAGGGCAGCGGTACCCAGATGGAATTAGTCTCGTCGTAAAGCGCCAGTATCAGCCGGGCGCGGTCCGTGCCGGGCGGCAGGTCCGAGAGCCTGTAGGGAATGGTGATGGTGATGGCGTTCAGGACCAGCGTGGGGGGGAAGTAGGTGAGGGCGATGCCTATCCCGGTCGGTATCATCTGCGCTATGGCCGAGTCCGGCGCGGCGAAAGAGGAGAGGGGCTCGAGGCGCAGGCGCGTGGAACTGCCTATAGCGCCGGCAGGCAGGTGCACGGAGATCTGCCCGTACGAAGTTTCCAGGGTTATAACGCTGTCCTGCAGCGCCAGCGAGTTGGTGCTCGAGTAAAGCAGGGTGGCGGCGGAACCGGCGCTCTCGAAAGCGGCAAGCAGGCCGCCCTGCCCGCGGGCCTGCACCTGCACCCAGTAAGTAGTGTTCACCTGCAGGTTAGCGAAAGAGCAGGTTTTGGCCTGCACCGCCTTTGAATCCGCCAGGACCGAGAAATCCTGCGCGGTGGAAACATCCACGCGGTATACCGTGTCCGAAGAATTTCCGTTGTCCTCCCACTTCACCGAGAACCCGTCTATCATGAAGCCGAAGAAGGTTTCGTCCGCGGGCAGTATCTGCGCCGTGGCCGGAGCGGTGAGGGCGGTGCCGAGCGAAACAGCCGGATAGGTCGGTACGCTCGTCAGATTCAGCGCCGAAACCCGCAGGTAATAGCTTGCGTTGGAGACCAGGCCGGTGAAAGAAGCCGTAAACCCGGGTGTAAAGGAGGAAAGCACGGTGCCAGAGAAATCCGAGTTGGAAGAGACCTGGGCAAGATATTGCGTTCCCGGGGGATTGAAAGGGGCGGCTGAATCGCTCCAGTTCAGGGTGAGGGAAGAAACTCCCAGCCCGGAGTAGGCCTGGTATTCCGGGTCGTAAGCCCCGGTCGCCATAGGGGAGAAGTCCACGGGCTGACTGCGCCGGTTGAGGCGATTTATCGCGGTAACACGGGAATAATAGGTGGTGTTGGGAATTAGCGCCGAAAAAGTGGCGGAAGACAGCACGGTAGTGGAGGATGGTTCCGGGGTCGCAAATGCCGGGTCGTCGTCCATTTCAACGAGGTAGCGCGTATCGGCGGGATTGGAATTTGTCTGCCAGGTAAGGGTCATCGTAACCGGAGTAAGCCAGAACGCCGATTCCACCGGCGGGTTCGCCATGGTGGAGGTAGCGGGGGTGGCGGCGTAGTTAACGGAACCTTCAAGATTAACGGTCCCGGCCCTGAAATAATAACTGGTATTGGGCGAGAGGCCCGCTATGGTCAGCTTGTCCAGGCCTATATTGGACGTTGCCGACGAGAACAGCGTGCCGCTGAAGGCGGGCGCCGTGGACGCTTCAAGCAGGTAGCTCTCGGCCGACGCGCTCTGCGGCGCGCCGGCGAGCGGCGTCCAGGCTACTGTTACGCTGGACAGGAAAACTCCGGGCATGTTAAGGCCTGAAAGGGGCTGCGGAAGGGTTTGTTTGAACTCCGGAGCGGTGTTGGTATAAATGGTTGTGCCGTTGTAAAGGGCGCCGGCCCTGAAATAGTAAGTAGTGTTAGGGTCCAGTCCCTGCACCACGAGGGTGGAGACGGAAGCGCCCGGGGTGGAGGAGCTTTTATATATCACATTGAAGAAGGGGTAGACCGAAGCTTCCGCCACATGGCCCGCCGCCGTGCTGCCGGGGGTGAAGCTCACCGAAGCGCTTGAGCTCCATACGGAGTCCAGCGTTACGCCCGTGAGCGGGCCCGGGAAACCGGTAATCGTCGACGGGAGAACGGTGTAGTTAGGCGTGTTCTGCCAGTTAAGGGTGCCGAGGCGCAGGTAGAACGTGGTGTTGGAGGGCAGGCCGGCCAGCGTCAGGGACATAAGCTGGTCGAGGGAAACGTAGGTGGCCGACGAATATACTGTGCCGCCTCCTCCGAACGCCACGCTGGACCCTTCCAGCCTGTATCCCTCGCAGGCGACGGCTTGAGGAGCCTGGGAAAGGGGGATGAAGCTTACAGTGATGGAGTGGGGGTCGGCCGCCGGATACGTCAGGTCGGAGGAGATAGGGAAAGCCAGGGTGACGGAGGACTTTGTGCCGCCGTAATTAGGGGCGTAGTCTCCGTTAAGCGAAGCCGCCCTGAAATAATAGGTGGTATTGGGGTCGAGGGTGGTTATGCTGAGCGTGCTTGGGGCCACCTGGTAGGAAGTGGAGGAGTAAGTGACCCAGTCCCCCGTAAAATTAGTAGTGGAGGCTTCCAGGCTGTAGCCCAGGGCCGCACCGGGCGCGAGCGCCGTCCAGCCCAGCGTGGCCGAGCCGTCATCCACGGCGAGAAGAGCCAGGTTCTGCGGCTTGGCGGCCAGCGTGGTGAAAGAGCGGGTCCCGGAAAGATTAGGCATGCCGGGCCAGTTAAGGGCGCCGGCCTGGTAATAGTAGGGCGTGTTGGACGAGAGCCCTGAAATACTGGCGGAGGAAGCGGCCGGTACCGCGGTAGTCCAGGTATACTCCGGGGACGTCAAAGAGGCGTTGATGGAAAGGTTAAGTTTATAACCTTCCGATGTCTCAGGGGGAGAGGGGCCGTTCACCGAAGTCCAGGTGACGGTGGCGCTGGTTTCATCGTACGTTTCGGCCAGGTTCGAAAGTTTAAGCGCCAGAGTGGCGGTGGAGATATTGGGCGTATAAGAGGTTACCGTTCCCGAAACCCCCCGCGCCCTGACCTTGAAATAATAGGTGGTATTAGCTTTAAGTCCCCCGATGTCTATCGGTGCCCCTGTCGGATTGTTTATAAGGGCTGTCACTTCCGAGCCGAAGCCGGCGGAGACATCGTAGGAGAGGTCGTAATTGGTCCACTCCGGGTTGCCGCCGGTATTCCAGCCTAATTTAGCTATCGCGGTGAACGAGGATTCCGAGGTGAAATAAGACGAAAGCGAAAAAATGCCGGCCGGCTTTACCGCCCAGGTGGCGGTGGAGACCTGTGACTCCGCGTCCGCCGCCGACTTTACTTTAAAGTAATATGTCGTGTTCGGGTTGAGCGACGGATATCCCGTAGAGGTCGAGGCCAGGGAGCCGCTGGAAATATTTGTCGTGAATAACGGCGAAGTAGAGAGTACGGCGGTGTACGGGGGGGTTCCAGCGCTCCAAGTGACATTCATGCTTCCTGTACTTGTTTTTATGACCACAGGGCTTAGCGCGGCGGCGTGAACGGAAACGGCCGCTGCCAGCAGGCAGGCGGCGGCGGCAGCCAATCTCTTCGCGCTATGCAGCATGTTTATAGTCTATCAGACAGTTCGCAAAATTCAATGGCTAAAATGTTACAGGAATGCGGAAGCCGGACCGGGGCGCCCCCGCTCAGCGCGCTAACGTTTGCACCGGGCGCGGTTTCTATTATATTATAAATCAAACGACAACAGGCCGCTTAACGGATCAAAATATGCGGTTCCAAGCAAAAAAAGAAGCGCGACCGCCCGTAAAGGGAGAAAAGGCCTATAACCGCTTTGTTAGCCCCGCGCTTCTTTTGCTCGCGTTCAGCCTGACGGTCGCCGCCCAGCAGAATACCCGGTTCCCTTCCTTTTCCGTCTCCAGCGGCACTCCGCTCCTTTCAACTATTCCTTCCACCGGCTCCGTAGTGGCGCAGGGCGGGAACTATTCGGTGCCCCTGCCGGACGGGCGCACGCTTTGGCTGCTTAACAATATCTGGGCCGGGGAATTGAAGCCGGGCGGGCAGGCCGAGGTCTGGGGGATAGTGGATGGCGCGGCGGCCCTGTCTCCCAGTACTTCCCCTTACTCGCAGGCGGGGACCCTCTCCTATGTTTCCGACGAACACGACTGGCCGCTCCCGCTTCTGTCGGGCGACCTGAAAGAATACAGCCAGGTGCGCAAGTTCTGGCCGCGCTCCGGGACCTGCGCCGCGGGAAAGTGCCGCGTCTTCTACTCCATCATGCATAATTTCGGTCCGGAGCCCTACGACTATTTCCGGGTGGGCCAGGGGGTGGCGTTCTCCGATAACCCCGCCGGGCCGTACACCAAAGCCAGGCTGGGCGGGCGCTATTCTCTTTGGAACGATATAGAGCCGGCTTTCGGTTCCGCCCTCTGGTACGACGAGGATGGGTGGGTCTACGTCTACGGCCGTTCCGTGCAGGCGCCCGGGGAATACGGGGCGGAGCTGGCCAGAGTAAAACCGGAAGACCTGGAAGCCAGGGAAAAATATTATTACTACAGCATCGACGCCGCCACCGAGCCCTGGACGCGGGATGTTTCGGAGGCGTCGGCGGTGATGGAAGAAATGCCGGACGAATTCTCCGTCTCGTACAATGCCTGGCTGAAAAGCTACCTGGCCGTATATTACGACGCCGAAGGCGCCCGGGTGGTCGCCCGCCAGGCCCGTTACCCGTGGGGCCCGTGGGAGGCGCCGGCGGCGCTGCTGACCTGCGCTAAAACCGAATACTGCTTCGGCGCCAAGGAGCAGGCCGGGTTCGCGGCCGACGGCGGCGCGAAGATCTTCATCACGCTTGAAAAAAAGAACGCGCCCTATATTTACGAAGTGGCGTTCAAATGAGGTGGTTATGGAAAAATATAACATACTGGTTATAAACCCCGGCTCGACCTCCGACGAGGTCAGCTATTTCCGCGGCGACGCCGAAGTGTTCCACAAGACGGTGCGCTACAGGTGCGAAGACCTTAAGCCCTTCGAGCGCGAAAAGATAACCGCTCAGTTCCCCCTGCGCCGGCGCATGGCGCTGG